>CAYHKY010000037.1:0-13849 GCA_964357355.1 uncultured Gammaproteobacteria bacterium
GTAATCACCGAACCCTGCAATTGTGAGTGGCAGAAAATTACCAAACTGGTCCTTACCGGTTTTGAGTATTGAATAAGCTTCATATCCGTAAAGAGCTTCGTCACTGTAAAACCCTTCAGGAATGCGACCTATTTGCCAAAGACGTAAAAATGTTCCCAGAAACAAAATTCCCGTAAATAAAATCATTTTAACCGTCATTTTCAACTCCTTAGTTTTTTTAACAAATGTGGACTTTAAATCAGAGTTAATTAATATCTTTTTGCTGCCGACGTGCTTATTCGAGTTTCAATGAAATATAAAAGCGGACTGCTATCGGGTAACCTTATTGTGTCAACAATCCGGCTGGTCACAATATCACCAATTTCGACCGACTTTGCCAATTCCCCGTGAGTAGCAAGTTTCATAATTTCATCGGGTGTGATCAATATTGCACTTTGTGTCGCACCACTCGGAACGCTTTCTGCCCAATCTACATACAACCTATTCGGAATTAAAAGCTCGTCAGTCCAATTTAATTTTTCGTAAGCTATACCATCAAACTCTCTCACGTGTTCAAAACCCTCGACCGTGGCAGGATAACGGATCAACTGCTGCTGTACATTTTGTGGAGCAGATTTGTTGTAAAATGCGTAATAAATATAAGGTGAATAATCAGGTCGAGAAACAATCACTTTTACGTAGTTATTTTTCAAACGCGCAAGTTTTTCAGACATTTCTTTGTAAGGAAAACCCCATGAACTGAAGCGTTTGAAAGGAAAAGTCACAAAATACCTGCCTAAAAATATAGAAAAACTCACCGCATAGACAAGTATTAAGACACTGATAAATATCCGTCTCTGCCAAAGTCGGTGAAATATTTGCAAGGAATTAACCATACCATAAGCAATCACGATTTGAATTGCCGGCAACATGGAGACACTTCTGGCTGAGTGGGGAGCATCTTTGGTTAACGATGCGCCAAGCGGAGAAATAAGTATCCACCATAGTAGAAACCGTGCAGATTTTTCTTTGTGCAAAAAAAGATAGAATAAACCCAGCAACAGAAAAGGCAACTCAATAAGATAAAGATTTCCAAAATCCGGAATATTATGCTGCAAATTAGTACCGCCCTGGATAGCCAGAAATTCAGGAGAAAAAGTTCGGATGTAGTTAAATGCAACTTGCTCTGCAAGAAAAACGGCTTTGTTATTTAATAATTTTCCCAACGTTTTTTGGGTAAATATTTGCCGGTTCTTATCTATGTTTACGTGAATTAGAGATATATCATTGATAATAAGCAGACCCGATAATTTCGTACTGTCGGCGGTTCTCAATGTAACTCCGAACACAAAAAGCGAAATTAGTACAAATACTCCAACCAGTATCCACTGGGTTCCCCGCGAAAAATCTTTTCGTATATACCAAATCGTTGCTCCAAAAAATAGCGGCGTAAAGACGTGATTTCCGTGGTAAGTCAGTAGCGTAAGTGAAATGATAAACACTCCCAATATCTGCAGAAACTTTTGGGTTGATTTAACCAGTAGCAACCAAAGTCCCAAACTTATCATACAAACGGCGAGATTCGCCTCGCTGCTTACACGTGAAAAAAATATATGCCAAGGAGAGATGGCCAGAATAGCAGCTGCCAACAATGCCACGTCCAGACGATCGATTAATTTTTTGACCAACAAATATGTAAGCAGCACCGTCAACGTCCCAAATAACGCTGAAGGAAAGCGCACTGCGGTTTCGGTAAGACCGAATATAGAAATAAAGGGTATGGCAACATAGGCATATACCGGTAATTTCCAGTCACCAAATGATTTAAGCGATAGCGGAAATAGCACACCGTATTCATCCCGACCGGTTTTTAGGATCGAATAGGCAGTGTAGCCAAGACTTGCTTCATCGCGATTTAATCCAGGTGGCACATTTGAAATTGCAACTATTCGGAGTCCAAATGCAAAAACCACTATAACAAATAACAATAATTGGGATTTATAAGAACTTTTCATATGTTCCATAATGATTTTATAGAATTTCAAAAAGTTTAAAGGCAACTTTACCGTTTGGATATCTGATATTTCCCACACCACGTATATGTTCACCGGTTGGATCATCTTCGTGCTCGGTTAGCACAAGTAGTGTTTGTGGCAGAAGTGTCTCTCCGTCCGACTTCCAAGAAAAATAGCGGGGAAATTCGTATTTACCAAAAGCTGTGACGTGTTCAAATCCATATTCGTCATCATTTAAATCCCGGCGAATTTCTTTTTGTACACGATTCGGATCAATTTGATTGTAAAACAACAAAAATACATAGGGGACACTCGCGCGGCCCGAAATATAAATTGTATCGTAACGATTATCATGATCTTTTGCAAAACTGATCAACTCCTTATATCCATAATGCCACCAGTGGGCATGCTCTTTTGGTAAAACCAAAGCGTAATTAAATACAAAATAACTGAAACTCAAACCATAAATTATCAGCAAAGTTAATAAGAATAATGCCCTTTTATTGATAAAATTGTAGAGTGAGACTATGCCAATAGCACTAAGCATCATTAAAGGAAGAGAAAGAGTAAAAGTCCTGTTTTGAGACGGGGTCACATAGGTCAATGCTGCAGGTAATATTGAAATACTAATAAATATTATTATGAACAACAGCAATTTTGATTGGTGACGTATCAAATGAATAAGACCCAGACAGATGAAAATTCCGTCAACCCAATACACCATACCCATACCGGGTATTTGAAACGGAGGATGAGTGTCACCCGTTAAAAACAAAAATCTGCCGTCCAGATGTACAAAAAAACGCTTTACGATATCAATCGTATAGTGATAGGGTTTATTGTGAAAAAATTGGGCAAGTGAAGTTGGCATTCCGACTCCGTCCTGAGCAATCAAATCCCACACAGTAAGCGTAACTCCTTTGTCATAAAAAATACTGACTGTTTTGGCACGTCCAAAAATCACGTTTGGTTGAGAAAGAAAACCTAATCCTAACGGTAAAAGTAAAAACACACCCAAAAGAATTGCTTCTGTAAAAACGTGTTTTTTCTGAAATAAGGATTTTTTAAATAAGATCAGTAGTGAAAAAAATAACAAAGGAATTATCAAACGCATGCCGTAATAAGAATATATAGCCAGCGAAAAACATAAGCTACAAATGAATAAATAGTGTGAATGTTTGAGTCCTTTCAAAAAACTCCAAAGACCGCCGGCGGTAAAAAATAACGCAACTGCTACCAACATGGCTGATCTGCTTTGTACTATTTGCCAGGGTGAAATAGCTAACAACGATGCGGTCACTAATGCAATATTTTCCCGGGTTTTAAGTGGACCAGATTTATATTCGTATTTATCCAACAATTCCTTTACCACAAAAAAAGTTAGAAACACAGTCAGTGTTCCCAAAAGAGCTGATGGCAAGCGGACACCCAACGGGGTCAATCCAAAAATTGCAATCGTTGGAATCATTAAATATGTTGGAAGCGGCGGTTTCCAATCCCCAAATGAACGGATGGAAACGGGCAACCACGTGCCAAATTCATCCCGTCCGGTTTTCAAAATCGAATAAGCATTGTATCCTTGGGATACTTCATCGGAATAAAGTGCAGGCGGATATTGGTCAAGTCCGTAAATCCTCAAAATCGCTGCCAATATTGTTATACAATATAAATAAATATGTTCCCGACTAAAAATTTCTTTCTGCATAAGGGATTTCTCCACTAATTCGTCCTGAATAATGAACGGTGTAAAGATGAAAAAAAAGCAGGTGTTCGTATAAAACAACCGCGAAATACAAAACTGCCATTACTTTGAACCAAATTCCTACATTCTTATAGATTTTAAAAGTTTCACTTATCCCTACCGATAAAAAGTAAGCTAAATAGGGTGTAATTAGGAAAAATTCCCTCCCTTCCGGAAATTTTGGATTTGCCGCTGCAACTAATAAAATAAAAATGGCGGGAATAAGTAATAAAGTCGATCGCCCCGACCAATGTTTTATTGATGAATATACTCCATAGAAAAAAAGCGGCAACGTTGCGGGGAGTAAAACGCCCAAAATCCGTAACCCGCCCGACCAAAAAGTATCGTTTTTAAAAAAAATGAATTCGATGGAAATCAGTTTAAAAACATTTTGCATATAAAATGTAAGCGGTGGCAATTTAAATATACTGTGAAATAACCAAAATGATGGATAAACGAGGTAGAAAATCAACAACGCCCCACACAAAGTCAACGCTATAAATATTTTATTTTTGACATGAAGCAAAATTACCAGCATAACCAGCAATACGACAAGTCCCAACATTACCTCAGATTGAACTCGACTTTGTTCAATGTGCCAGGGGTTAAGAGTTAATACCAACCCAGATATCAATGTTAATAATTTGTTCCTTGTCAGTCTACCAACGACTATCATGAAAAGTACTATTGATCCGATTCCGGCAATGGCTGATGGCATTCTAAGTCCGAGCGACTCCGGACCTCCGGGTGGATATGTTTCTAAAAATGACAAACGTATTATTGCTGATAAAAACAGTATCCCCGTCAGAGGAATCAAGGTATTTTTTAGTAGACGTATTGTCATACCATTTAACCACTGACTATCCAAATTGCTTCTTTACCGTTGAGAAAGTAAATCTTTTTCAGTACTGGGGTCTCGGGAGGAAAATCCAGAGGTCTGCCGATAAAAAGAGTAGATCCGTCTTTTTCATTTCTAAAATCAAACGATCGAAAATGATATTTGTCAAATTTATTTTGTTCAACCGCCCATCCGCCGGATACAGTTCCGCCTTCATTAAGATATTTTACCGGGTCATACCTAAGATAATAGAGGAAAAAGGCATAAACATGCCTCAGACTCGTTGAGACGATTACTTGATTGTAGTCTGCTTTAATCGACTCAGCAAAAAGAGCCGCGTCCTTACGTCCGTATTCCCAATATTCTGAAGTATCTTTAGCATAGTGAACGAAGTATTGGTGAAGAAAAAAGGAAACATTAAGAGCATAAATAACACTAACACTAATAAGGATTAAATGTTTAAATGAGGTATTTCTAATTTTCGATAACCTGATGATCGCCAGAGCCACAAAGATTTGAAAGGTTGGTAAAAATATTGCGGTGCGTAAAGCATGCGGAACATCCCTGGTAACTGCTGCAGGTATAGGCACTAACAAAAACCAACTTAACAGTAATATTGCCGCTCGCCTGTTTTTTAACTGAAACAGCCAATATAATCCAATAAATATGAAAGGTAAATCCGCAAAATATAGAATCCCCATTTCACTTACGTGGTGCCTTGGCGTATCATTCGTAAATAGCCAAAAGTTTGGATCGTAGTGAGCCAAGTAATTACGTAACAACCGGAGGGCGAAAAATGTTTTCTCCGAATGGAACAACCTGCCAATAAAGGACATATTCTGCTGGGTGTCATCAGTACGCCAATTTGCATAATTTTGTTTACTTTCGTAAATATCCAAAGGTACCGCCTCGGTAAAAATACTCGTCCCTGAAAATCGCATTTGTCCTTCGACGGAAGTAAGTATGGGAATAAGCCTGAGAGAAAATAATCCGGCAATTAGTGCCGCTATCAACACGAATCTTTTTTGGGTAAGTAATTCCTTATAATAGAGAAAGATCAAAATGATAGACAGTAACGGCACGAAAACCCGCGCGTTGTGATAGAGATAAAGATTTAAGCCCAGTAACACAGATGACAGAATCAGGAATGGCCCGTATTTCAATCCGCGAAAAAATGCCCAAACTCCCCCCGTTGTGAAAAATATAGTGCTATTCGTTTCCAACGCTAAACGCGAAAAGTTCACGTGCCACGGTGAAACCGCCAAAAATAAAGCTGCCATAAGTGCGACAGGGTGACTGCGTATTAATTCATACGTTAATAAATACGTACTCACTACAGCCAAAATACCTAAGAGTGCTGCAGGAAACCGAACCGCAAAATCATTCCAACCAAATACCCA
Organism: uncultured Gammaproteobacteria bacterium; assembly: GCA_964357355.1. Taxonomy (GTDB): domain Bacteria; phylum Patescibacteriota; class Microgenomatia; order UBA10105; family UBA10105; genus CAYHKY01. Next base: position 5,974 of record CAYHKY010000037.1, read on the forward strand.
AATAGAAGCAGAAGTCATATACGTGTAAAGCGGAGGTTTATAGTCATCGAGAGACCTCATCGTCAGAGGTAGAAAATTTCCGTACTGATCTTTTCCGGTTTTTAATATCGAGTAAGCGTCAAATCCGGTTGCAACTTCATCCCATTCTAGGGCCGGGGGCAAGCTGTCTAAATGATAAAGACGTAAGTAAGCAGCAACCAAAGTGATCGTAAGCAGCAAAAATCCGATTTTTATGTTCATTTAGTGATCGGCTCATCCCGATAAGGCGCCAGCACTTCTAAGTCACTTCTTTTGAATAAGTGACGATGCAAATGTCGCTGCCATATTATTTGCTGCAGAAGAAATGAAGCTGATACAAACCCTTTCCAAAAAGCTATGTCCCCACTAAAAAGAGCAGCTAATAAATGATATGGCAACCAGATTAAATGATTCAATAAGTAACGGCTGTCAGTAATATTCTTCCACACAAAAATGAATTGGTTACGGTAGGCTATTTGCTTAATTTCCTGCTGACTGAAATGAGTCAAGATACTTCCCTGGCTATGAAAATGTTCAACCTGACTATTGGGTTCAAAAACTAATTTATACCCCGCTTTCTGCGCCCGATACGACAAATCAATATCCTCCCAATAAAATGGATTAAACAGTTCATCCATCCCCCCTAACGACTCCAACATGGATTTGCGCATTGCAGCGCTTCCGCCGGTAACCCAAAGCGTTGTATGTTTATCAATTTCCCCGCGTGCATGCACGAGAAACCCCCCCAAAAACTTTCCTATTCCCCTGCCCCGATAAACAGTTTTTCCTTGTTCTACGCTTTTCTCAATACATCCGACTGCAAACACATTAGGCTCACGAAAATGTGCCAGTAAAGGTGATAAAAAATCCTGCCGCGGCACGACGTCAGTATTCAAAAGTACTACAATCTCCCCCGTTGCCGCCTTTACCCCTAAATTTATGCAGGTTGCAAAACCGCTATTGGTAACTTTTTCAATTAGTGTAACCCACGGATATTTGCTTTTTATAAACTCCTGGCTTCCGTCAGTTGAAGCATCGTCTACGATGATTATTTGTGATTTGCCTACAGCAGAAATAAGCCGGGGTAAATTTTGTTCCAATAATATCTTCCCGTTGAAATTGGGTATAATGACGCTTACTGTCATAAATGAAGCATATCAAAAAAGAACAGACATTTCATGAAAAGAAAAATAGTGGTTTATTTAGTTTCCATTTGTTTAATTGGAGCATGTGTCAGACTATATAGGCTAACTAATATTCCAAACAGTGTGAGCGCTGATGAAGCTGCATTCGGCTACAATGCCTACTCACTGTCAATAACCGGCCGGGACGAGTTCGGGACATTTTTACCCCTGACGCTTCGGTCCTTTGATGATTACAAAAATCCGCTATTTGGATATGCGCTCATCCCGACAATAAAATTATTTGGACTAAATGCTTGGTCAATCCGCTTGGTATCAGCAATTGCAGGTATTTTGCTTATTCCATTTATCTTTCTCATATCGCGGATACTTACTGATAATTTGCGCATCTCTCTATTGGCGGCACTTTTTGGAAGCATTTCCCCATGGCTCATTCAATACAGTCGTGTCGCCATCGACATGGAACTGGCGTTGTTTTTTTCACTGCTTGCTGTTTGGTTATTTTTAATGGCACCCAAGAAACCCGTTTTGTTTTTAGCGGCATCTGCAGCTTTTGCGGCATCTTTTTACACTTATCACTCAAGCAAAGTCTGGGTTCCGTTGATATTTATATGTTTGTTATTTTATGTTAAAAACATTAACCGGTTCGTCCTCTTAGCGTTACTTCTTTTGGGACTTGCCTTAGTACCCTATTTTATCCAGTTAAAAACTTCAGCCGTCGGACTGAGGCCATATGCCATCAGTGTATTTGCAAATCAGGAAGTGATCATACGTGACGCCAAATTTATTGCAGAAGATTTAGGTAAAAACATTATTGAGGGAAAATTTATACACAATCGCAGGTTCACTGCTTTAAATCAAGCCGTCAATGGATACTTTTCCGTATTTAATCCTTACATCTATTTTGGAACAAACCAATCAAATCATAGTCCGCTTACCCGTCTCTTTTATCTATGGCAAATACCGTTATTTATAATTGGATTCCTGGTGTTTACACGAAATAATAAGGCTTGGTGGTTGCTTGGTATCTGGATATTTATCGGGATGATTCCGGGTGGTCTGACTATATTTCCTCCTTATGATCGCCGGGTGCTTTTGATAAGTTTTCCGCTTATTTTATTTATGGCCTTTGGCCTTCACAATTTGGTAACACGAATAACTCCGTACCCGGCATTTTTGTGGTTGTTTAAATTGTTTAGTGTAACTCTGGTGACTTTTTCCGTATTTTTTTATCTGCATCATTATTTTGTACATGGAATCAATACTGTTGTTGACATGTGGGGCAATGGCATGAAAGAAGTTGTATCCATTACGTCATCGCTGAAAAATAAGTACCAACACGTATATGTATCCTTGAAGCTCAACCAACCGCTCACTTTTTTTCTCTTTTATGAAAAATATGACCCGCAAAAATATTTAGCGGAAGGAGGTACTATTTACGGAGGTTATCTGGAAAACGGAAACAAATTTGGAAATTACAGGTTTCAATTTATTGAAGGGGATGATTGGCAGCCTCAAAATCTCTATGTGTGGAAAACCTCAGAAACGCAGGAATGTTTGAGACCTATTAATACTGTTTTTATGTCTGATGGCCTTCCTCTCGCTTATATCGGAGAATATGATCTCTTACTACCCGAATGTCAAAAATGGCTAAAAAATAAAGAAACAAGACTTACGTTGTGAAAGCAGAACGCACCTTCCGGGTGATTATCCAGATCGCGACGACATAAAAAAGCAAGGCAATAAGTATCAAATTTTGGTAACCAAAGACAAGTGATGCATATTCAAAAAGTCCTCCGACAAAAGCTCCTATCAAATTTGCCCCGAAATTATCCCCCGGATGTTTTGATTTTTTAAACAGGTGTCCGAATATTATGTTGGCTATAATAATCGGGGAAAAGAAAAATAAGGTCGCCAGTACATAACGAATGATTGGATTTGGCAGAAGAAATATTGATAAGGGAACTGCATAGTTAGCAATTAGAGAAATCACCAATAATATGATCCACCAATTAATCCGTTTCACATGAAAATATGCATTGACCCAAATAGCTACCAATACACTCATCAAAATCCCCACGAATACAAGCGCATTGGTAACCCAAGTGGCACCAAACAAGAGATTGAAATTGACAATTGATTTGGTTTCGATAAGCAAAAATGCCGCACCCAGGAAAAAGAAGTCGCCTGAAAAATATTTTGTAACTTTCCCTTTCGTTACCATGAGTACCAATGCCGCCGCAATTAATCCAAGTATTGCCAGTGATTTGATATAGACTCGGGGTAATGTCGGTCCAGTCAGATAGAGAAACGGCCAATCGTCTGTCGCCGGTTTGTAATCTTCACGTGGCTGCCACCGGGTAAATGTGTGGGCAGGGATGATTTTTGCGTTATTAGAAATTGCAAATACTGCCAAATTATCTTCATATTTAGTGACGTAAGGAAACTCGTGAAATTCAAGTGCGAGCATTTGGGCAATTTTGTCTATCAACCAAGGAGTACGGTAATAATTATAGAGGACAAATATGCCGTCACTCTTCAGGTGTTTTTTTACCTGGCGAAACGCTTCTGTCGTAAAAAGATAACTTTCCAGGCGCAAACTTGTGAGACTCGTCGTCAATACCGTGGAATCAGGCAGAGCAAATATCACCAAATCATAAAGTAACGGACTGTTCTCCAGATACGATCTGGCATCATTGATATGGAGTCGAACACGCGGATCCTTATATGGTTGTTCCGGATGATACTGCAAGCCCAAATCCGCAATTACCGGATCTATTTCTACCGCATCTATTTGGCTGACATTGTTTCTCAGTGCCACCGCCACATCCTGACCGCTTCCTGCCCCTACAATAAGGGCGTTTGAAATCTTTTGCGTGGGAAATGCACTGTAAACAAGTTTATAAAACGGGGCGATTTGAGAGTACTCAGTCATGTCCTGATGAGATATCCCGTTTACGTATATCCGCCAGTGGTTATCCGGTTGACCAACTTGTCTATGAGGATTGGATACGGAATATAGCGATACTTTTTGGTAGGGTGACCAGCGTGTCGGTAAATCATCCAAAGTGGGAATTAGAAAAAATATAAATATCAAAAAAATTGCTGCCGTTCGTCCCTTTCCTGAGAACCGAAAAAGAAGCACCAGATAGCCAATACCAATAACTACAAACCAAACAAAAGGCGGTAAAGTGAAGTAAGAAACCAAACCAAAAGCCGCAACACCCGCTATACTTCCGACAATATCAACTGTGTATGCCGAAAGCGGAGGAAATCTTGTTAACAGTTTCCCCAAAGTTTGTGCCAGAGTTACAAACAAAAGCGTAATAAGTATAAATACGCCGGGAAGCAACAAAAATGATTCTATCCGACTATCTCCGCTGTTACTGGTGAAATAAACAACTTGGTTGGTGGTAATTCCTACTTCAAAACGAAAGACCTTCACCACAAATATTACAATCAATAAAAGTGGCGAAAACCACGGCAACAAATCAAACCTGGTTTTTGTCAAGAGACAACCAATGCCAATACCCAAAAATGCGCCTAATAAAATGACATTCGTAAAATACCCCAAGTATCTGACATAGGCGGGAATAAAACGGATAAGTGATAATTCTAAAAATATGATCAGGAAACTGGTCAGAAAAAGTTCGAACACGTTTTTACTTGAAATAAACCGCAGTATAATTTTGATTTGATTTCCCATAGTTATGCAATTTAGGTTAACTTTGAACGCGTGTCAAATGCATACACCTCTTGCAGCATGGATAATAAATAGATTACTATTTATTAATACCCATCTTACGCTGGTTTGTCCCGATTTAATCGGGACTAAAGCAGCTTAGAGGGGTAGATGGCTGCCTGCCTGCCGACGAGGCAGGGAACAAATTCAAGTATGTAGGCTATATCAGGAAATAATAATTGAGGGGGTGAGAATATGTACGATGTCAATTTAGTCGCCGTGGTAGTAGCAGTTGTCGCCAGCATGGCGGTCGGGTTTGCCTGGTATTCACCTCAACTTTTTGGTAAACAGTGGATGAGTCTTATGGGTCTATCTGAAGACAAAATGGCTGCCGCCAAAAAAGAAATGGGCAAGATGTATGCGCTTTCATTTGTGGGTGCTCTAATTATGGGGTACGTCTTGGGAATGGTCGTCAAAATGGCTTATTCAACTACTGTCGTTGGGGGAATGAAAGTCGGATTTGGGGTATGGTTGGGGTTTATTGCACCCGTTCAATTGACTGATACGATATTTAGCGGAAAGAAATGGAATCTTTTATATCTGAATTCTGGCTACCAACTGGTATCCACGATGGTCATGGGCGCTGTTTTGGTACTGATGGGATAATCATTTTCGCAAATATTTAAATATCTTTTAACCTCCGGGAATTTGAGAGGTATATTTTTAGTTGTTAGGATTATAGTAAATTAATTCATTTCATCTGATGAATTCAATAAAAACTCCCGGGCGTACGGATGGTTTGGAAACATAGAACAAACGGTAACTTTGGTACAATACATTACCATTGTGCCAATTGCGACAGCGCTATCTTCATCGGGATCCTGACACATTTTATTAAATTGATTACGTAAATCCAGTTTTTCCGCTAGGACAAAACATATAGCCGGCGGAATTTCAATCTGCCGTTGGGGTGGAATAGAATCCCATAATCCTGCCTGTCTAAGTTCATCTTTTATCGCAGCAAATCCGCGCATTACCCCCCAGACTACTTCGTGCTGTGTTAAACCCCATGCGTGAACCAATGGATCAATATCACTCACAAATTTATCTCTTCCCTTGAGATTATTCTGAAATAATGCTTCAAATTCTTTTACAAAATTGCCATGTTCAAAACTGGGACTTTCTACTCTGGCCATATTTTTATAAGAGTTTTTGACTTCGAAATTAATGCAATATAGCAATATAGCAAGGTATATGCAAATAACTTGACTTTCATGATTTAGCTTCCCTTTTAGCCTGCGGTTAGCCTCCCGTTATTTGGCTACTAGCCTCCCGTTTGAAGCTAAATAACGGGTTAAACGACTCCGTTTGGGAATAATACGGTACCGTTAGCCTCCCGTTTAGCTTCCCGTTACGAAACGGCAGGCTAAACGGCTACTTATGGAGCTTGACCTACTCAAACAATGATCTTTATACTGGATGTATGCCCGATAACTCTGCTCAATCCAAACATCAGGAAGTTGCAAAAACCCAAGTACGTGACGGTTTGGGAAAATTTATCAAAACAGAAGCCTCCTCCCAATCAGACCACTTGGTTGACGTTAAAATCCACAATCCTCTCAAAAAAATCGAACAGTTGATTGATGATATCAGAAGGCGCCAAACTACCCAATTTGCCTTTAAAGCCAATATTCCCCTAATCGCGCTTCCGGCAGCTTTGGCACTGCTTTTTGGTTTGGGCGGGTTTCAACTTGGGAAAATTGCCGCTCCCGTATGTCTTACTCGTACCGTAACCAGACTGGGGACTTTGCACGTTTTAACTATTTTAGTCCCGGATGAACCGACCTGGTTGGAGCGACTTACTCCCTGGTTGGGATCTCCAAAACGCCGGGAAGCTCAAACGGCAGCCCTGCTTGAGGAGAAATCAGAAACTTCAACAGTCAAACCCGCTGCGGGAGTAAGCTTGGTTGATTTTAATGGTCAAAGAGTAGCCGTCACCGGAACACTCAACCCGTGTACTGAAATTTTGTCCCTTGAAACGGCTGAGAATATTACAAAACTGCAATAAAAAAAATTAATTAATGTATACGTCCTGATGGTAACCGCTTTCTCCTACAAATGTGGCCTTGCCTTCAACTACTCGCTCAAACGGCCGGCAGGCAAAACAACCGTCACTTTTTTTACACACAAACCGCTCCAGTTTCCGGGCAAGTGCAATTCTTTTTCCTATTTCCAAAAGTGACACAGTGGCTTGTCGTTCATCCGGCAAATCCACTTCTGAAGGCTCTCTGTCCCTGTCCAAATACCAATAACTTGCTCCTACAACCTCGCGTTTTTGACAATTTTTGGTGAGTAATAAATATATGGGCAACTGCAGAGAATCAGGATCTTCATCATATTTACCGGTTTTAAAATCAAGGATGCGCACTCCGTCCTGCTCCGGAACATATTCCAACCAATCAATTTTACCGCAAAGAATCAAGTTGTCCTCGGGAGAAATCCAATAGTAGGGAAGATTTGAGCGTATTTTTACAGCTTTTTTTGCAAGCGGACCCGGATGATCACTGATTTTTTGGAGCATTGACATCCCGCGGTTTTTGTACTTCATTTCTTCCTCCCTGGTTTTGAACCCGCCTTTATTACCGGAAATTTTTACCCAAGCTTTTTCGTATAATTCCAAAATGGAAGTCCTGAAACGGTTTTCCAGAGGTACCAAAGACAATGACTCAATCACCTCATGTACTATTTGGCCCAGTGCAAGCGGAGGCTGCATGAGAGTCACTTTGTGGTTGGTTTTTGGATTCCTATAAACGTTTTTGAGAAAATACGCCCTCGGGCATTTCAGATAGTCGCTGATTGAAGAATGTGATATCCATACAGCCGAATATTTATCTTTGATCATGTCCTCCCTATTATAACTACCTTATTCCTATTTGGCTAACCCGCAGGTTCGCGGGTAACTGTTCACTCTTCTGATAAAAACGTTATTGTTCGATCCGTCAGCTGACGGAGAGAACTTCTCACTTCAGCTATT
>CAYHKY010000038.1:0-13848 GCA_964357355.1 uncultured Gammaproteobacteria bacterium
CATTTGTTCCATAGGATGAGTTTGTTTGATGGGGCTCATGTCATTCTAATGAATCAAAAGTATACCACAGAAAGAACAATTACCCAAGCATCCCATGGGTGATGATTTTGGCAACAATTATTATTGCCCCGAATTAACTCTGGACTTATACTAACCACAACTGGAAACCCACGGGGTAAAACCCCACATTCAAAAAGCCGCAAATATCCGCTAAATCTACTTACACCTCAGAAATCCTCACCTGTTAAAAATCCTTATCCCCACAGCTCTTTCAGTAATCTATATACATCTCTCCGGTGGCGGATGACGATTATATATATGGATTGACTTGTCTTACGGTACACCATCCGATAATCCCCCACACGGATACGGAAAATATCTTTATATCCGGAAAGTTTTTCCTCACTGTGAATATCGGAAACCCGTAAGGCGCGGATTTTTTGGGCGACGGCTATCTGATCAAATTTTGGAAGTTTCCGCAGTTGTTTCTCAGCTTTAGGCGAGATCACTATATTCATATCCCTAAATCTTCTGCTACAGCTTCAAAATTTTTCCCTTTGTGAAAATCCGTACCCGCCACTGCCGACCGATCCAATTTATCCTCCACCAGATCAAGCAATTTTTCATAAAGTTGTTTGCCGATCAAGTAGGCTCGTACCTTACTTCTACTTTCTACAGCCACAGGATAGTCATCAGCCTGACTGATGACGCTCGCCGGATTTGCTTTAAGTTGAGATATGGAAGCGGTGTTCATATGATCAAATACTACTAATTAACAGGTCATCTGTCAAGACTTGTTAAAAGGTCTTGATGCAGTTTCTCTAAACTTTGAGCAGTATCTGCTTAGTCGACTCCCCAACAATTATACCTACAGCATTTTTATCAATTTTATGTATTTCCAGAGTAATAAAACTAACTCTTCTGTTTTGCGACAATAAACTCAAAAATATTGCCCAAAAACTAATCGTCAGGATGCTTGGTGCGTAATCTGGAAAATACCCACATCGCATCGGTATAATCTCTCGTAACTAACGCGCTTCTTAGACTGACTAGTAAACTCCTCTCGGCAGCTTCAAAATGGCTTAAATCTGTGTCTTCTGGCCAAAGCGCCTCCAAACCTTCACGCGCGCTCTCTTCATGTTTAACTGTTATAGTTTGCTGTCTTAAATCCGACGTTTTTCGTGAACCCTCTACTTTCTCTTTTGGAGTTAAAATATGCTCTTTTAGATCTAATAACTTTTTATCATTAGGTGAAAAAGCAGAAGCTTTATTGTATATCGCCCTTGCTGCATCTTGATCACCCTTTCTAACTGCTTTCTGTATATCTCCCACTAATCGAACCACCACCGCTTGCTTTTTTTCACCTACCCTTTCACAGAAAGACAGAATCCGTTGAAAATCTGGTGTAAATTTTTCATCATTCCCCCGTTGTCCTTCTTCCCATACTAGATCTCCAACAAGCGCAGCGTTCGTTGCTATCCTTCGTATTAAATCCAGATCACTGAACTTTTCCTGATCTATTAATATAACTCCTTGTCTTAAAGATGCGTTAATTACTTTACCCGCAAATGAACGACGCGGCTCAATATTTCCTTCTATCTCTGACTCCCACAGAGCTAAAGTTGATAAGTATTTATCAGCATCTTCAAAATCTCCAGCGCTAACTGCCGCGTGTGCCTTAGCAAGCTGACTCGCTGCATTTTGAGAAAGAATCAATCGTTGTTGTCCGTCAGGAATTCTCCCTTGAGTCAGGGCTCCGAAGATATTCGTTAAGTCAGCAGTCGTTTCAGCCATAACTATCTTATCTTTGCTCCAACCGGCATCCCTTCTGCCGCAATGAAAATGTGTTTGGCCGTACCATGAACAAATGGTGGTTTTTCTAACCCGTCAACAGCTAAAATCATTCCCTGTGAATATTCGTTCATCATTTTTCGAGGTTCCAAATTTACAACAAACAAAAATTGTTTACTTATAAAAAACTCCGGTGAATAACCAAACGATCTGACTCCTGTAAATATTATTCGCGTACCAATTTCTCCTAAATCAACGACTAACCGTATGAGCTTTTCGCTCTTCTCAACATTGGTTGCCTCAATCACTTTCCCAACCCGTTGTTCCACTTTCGCAAAATCATCAATCGAAATATACACACCGGCAGTGACAGGCTGAGCTTGCGAAACCATGACTCTCCCGGGATGGACTGAGTATTCTTCATACTTGAAAAACGAATATCTATTCGACAACCCAACCGCTTCCCTCACCTCATTCATAGTCTTAGTTGCTTCAATCCTGACTCGCGTCGCTCCACTTTCCAATATTTCTTTTACTTTGTGCTGATCCTTTTTGAGTTCCTGATAAAACTGCCTAGCTGGTGCAAATTTTTGCATCAATGACTTAAATAAATATTCTTTAACATCAACATCGGCTACCTTACCCGATTCATATTGGGTTTTTAATTCTTCAACATGCGTTCTCTCGCCAAAAAAATCTAGGTAATTAAATACCATATTCCCTTCGATGTGTCCCGGATCTGTCGCATGGACACGAGTCGGATCGGTAAATGTTGAATTTACCTGCTTTCTAATCACATCTTCTGACTCAAATATGCTGATAATATTTCCCAAAGATTTGCTCATCTTGCGCTTGCCGTCAGTCCCCAAAATCACGGCGACTTCTTCCGGAATATGAGGTTCGGGAAGTTTGAAAATCTTTTTGTTAAACGTTTTGTTAAACCTTTCAGCAATATCCCGTGTGATTTCCACATGCTGTTTCTGGTCCTTACCAACGGGTACGAGGTCTGGTTTGTAGATCAATATGTCTGCTGCCATGAGAATCGGATAGTTAAATAACCCAAGATTGATCTCATCCTCCATCACGTCTTTGGCAAGTTTATCCTTGTATGCATGTGCGCGCTTAAGTAATCCCAACGGCGTTACGTTATTTAGAATTGATTGCAATTCCGTATGCATCGGAACATCAGACTGGCGGAAAAATGTGATATTGGGCAACTCTCCACCCAAATCTCCCATCAAAAGTGCTAACTCATTTAGAATCAATAACTCCGTATTTTTTTGTAATAATTTTTTATCCTGGACGGTTGTAAGTGCATGAAGATCAGCAACCATCAAAAAACACTCGTTGGCTTTAGACAACTCAGCGAATTGCCTTACCGCACCTAAATAATTACCAATATGCAACATCCCATCCCCGCTGGGTGTGATACCGGATAATAATCTTTTCATATTTTTCTTCACTTATTATATTAGAAATACCCTGGTTCTCCTAGTAATAAAACTCTTTCACGCATTTGATCAATCTCATCTATGCTCAGCCCCATACAAGTATAAAGTATCATAATTTGAATTACAGACCTATAAAATATTATAATATGCTTTATGTTTTCTGATAAAGATTTTCGGCAACGAGGACCATTTAATGGTGCAATCGAAACTTCAGAAGCAGAATTACAAGAACTTCCCGCTCCCCATCTTCTGGATTTATTCGCTTATTTTCATAACTATCGTACGCTGGCAATTGCTAAATTATATCCCCGAGTTGTCATCTGGTCGGTTGGACTTGAATTCCCCAACCCGCAGATAATGAGATCACAAAAAGGCTGGCCTCATAATTATTATGAGGTTAATTTCGATGTGTTAGCGTTACTTCAACGCTTCGAACCGGATAGTGTGCATAACATTCATATTATCTACGCTTTATTGGACAATGACTATTGTAATGCGGTTTTTGAATGGTGCTATGCGGTACTAAAACCCGGAGGGAAACTCACTACACTTGATTTCAAGGAAAACTCCCGCGCCATTCCCCAACGCCTGACTCAAATCGGCTTTTCATGTAGAACTACAAAACTAGATAAAATTGATCATTTGTCCGACTTTGTACAAAAACATGACGGGTTTTATGGGATGGATTTGCAAAGAATTGTGGCAAACAAGTGAAAATAACCACAAATGTGAGAATTTTATACAGTGGGTTTCATTTTACTCATGCTTCTGCCTCTCGCGATAGCTTTTTTACGCTCAAGCAAACGGTTCTGGAGCGCGGCTATTTTTTCGCTTCGCTTCTGTAATTCCTTTTCCACTAGTTTTTGGCATTCCGGGTCAGGACACGCCGTCAACGTATACGTTGCTACAGAAGTTTCAGTGCGCTCAGTCCAGGTTTTGGTGACAATGCGCATTTTACCGCAGCGAATACAAGAAGATGTATTTTGCATAGAGAGCGTCCCCGATAGCAAATCGGGTTTACGACCTCTTGTGCCGCATCATCCTTTGAAAGGATGTAAGATTATTTTAATATGCGGCCATACAAGAAGTTGTACTTGAATCAAAGATTAATATCTCCTTTGGCGTTTTTCTCCGCCAAAGTTTTTGCCTCCGCCGCCTCCGCCTTTAGGATAAGCCGGTTTTGGCATCGCTTCTTTCACAACAATGCTTCTTCCTTCAAGATTGTAACCATTGAGAGCCTGAATCGCTTTTTGAGCTTCTTCTTCAGTGCCCATCTCCACAAAAGCAAATCCCCTGCTTTGACCTGTATATTTGTCCTTGATGACATTGACTGACTGGACCTGACCATGTTGGGCAAACAATTGTCCCAAAGCATCATCTGCTACAGAAAAAGGAAGACTTCCCACAAATAAATTTTTAGCCATAAAAGAAGCTTTAGCCTTTCTCCTGATTAATATCAGGTATTAATCCCGGTAGTATACCAGAAAATACCCCAACCGGCAATTAAGAAATTTCTAACTTAAGCTGCAGAATTTTCTCTTTTCTGCTCCAGCCTTTTATCTCCAATTCACGTTTTAGAGCTTTCGACTTTGAAAATTGCTTTTCGATGTAAATTATCTTCTGTGGTACATGAGACCTGGTATAGTGGCCACCTAATCCCTCCTGATGTTTCCTGAATCTTGCTTCCGGATCAACAGTTATACCAGTGTAGAAACTGTCGTCTTCGCACATTAATATATAGACATACCAACTCGAAACATCCGCCATCTTACGTTTACCTGATATATGTTTTTTTGGTAACACCAAGTTACCAGCTCCCTTTTTTGTTTATACTTACTAAGCCAAATACGCCAAGAGCTAATAAAACAATGCTGCCTCCTGCAGGCACATTAAAATAATATGAAGCAAACAGTCCGGTTATAACTACACAGAGGCTTAAAACAACTGAGAGTAAAAGTGTCTGCTTAAAACTTTTACTGATAAGTGAAGCAGTTACGACCGGAATTACCATCAATGCGCCAATCAAAAGCACTCCGACAATCCGAATTGAAGCAACTACTACAACAGCCGTCAAAGTGGTCAGCACGAAATTAAGCATGTGCGTGGACATTCCGCTAACTCTCGCCATTTCCTCATTAAATACTGTATAAAGAAGTTCCTTATAAAGCATTTTTACAGTCAAGACTGTCACAATACCTAATATACCGATTATGAAAAGATCTGACTCGCTGACTGTGGCAATACTCCCGAAAAGGTAGGAAAAAATGTCCACATTGAACCCGCGTTTGAACCCAATAAGCACGACTGCCAATGCCAGTCCTCCGGAAAGAAAGAGCGATAAAGCTGTTTCACCTGAGAGATTTTTTCGCCGCAGTTCTTCAATTAAGAGCGCTGAAACTACAGCAACTAAAAGTGCGGTCAGAACCGGATTGACACCGATCACAATGCCAAGCGTAATACCTGCGAGAGACACGTGTGCCAAGGTATCGGCAAACATAGCATGGCGCTTTGCTACCAAAAATGTGCCGATTAAAGGTGCGGTAATAGCCACGATAATGCCTGCTATAAATGCACGAACAATAAAACCGTAATGAAAAAGTTCAAACATATTAAATGTTGTTAATGACCATGCAAAACAAATCGCCTGGATTTTCCATACAATTTCTCCAGGTAATTACCCTTGATAAACTCTTTCGCGCCACCGTGATATATCAACCGCTTATTAAGACATGCCAATTTATTGACTTCATTGACTACTACATCGATATCGTGTGACACTAATATCATGGTGAGGTTCCGTTTTTGGTTAAGTTGAGTTAATTCTTCATAAAACTTATCCTGTGCCTCCACATCAACACCTACCGTTGGTTCATCAAGAATCAGGAGTTCCGGTTGTGCGCTTAAGGCTTTGGCGATAAGCACACGCTGTTGTTGGCCTCCGGAAAGTTGCACCAAGGGTGTATTTTTATGTTCTCTAAGACCAACTTCAAGCAATGCTTCATCAATAGCCGCTTGATCACGGCTGTCTAGTTGTTGAAACAATCCAGCTTTCATCACTCTCCCCAAACCGACGACTTCAGCAACGGTTATCGGAAAACGTGTATCGAAATATGTGGCTCTTTGGGGAACATACCCAATACGACCCCATTCCTTAAATCCTGAGACAGGTTTGCCAAAAAGTTTCACTTCACCTTCTTGCGGGACCAATAAACCCAGAATAATTCTTAAAAGTGTTGTTTTACCGCTACCATTTGGACCTATCAAACCCAAAAAATCACCGCGACCCACATCAAAAGAAATGTGTTCCAATACCTTTTCACCGTTATATGCAAAACCAACATTGTCAACAGAAACAAGCGTATTTTTCATCGGCAATTAAATGCTTTTGTGAGATTTACCAAATTTTCCCGTTGTACAGATAAATAGTCCATGCCGTTTTTAACTTCTCCCTCTGTCAATCCCTCCAAGGGATTTAACACTAAGGTCTGCACCCCCACCTCAGTAGCAATTGTTTCGGTTAATTTAGGGCTAACCAGAGTTTCAAAAAAAATAGCTTTTAGTTTTTTTTCCTTAACAAATTGTACAATTTCTGTAAGTTTTTGGGTTGACGGTTCGCTATCAGGAGAAAATCCTGCAATCGGTACCATAATCAGATTATATCTTTTGGCTAGATAGGTAAATGCTGCATGAGATGTCACAAACTCCTGCTCTATGCAATTTGCAAGTGTAAGTCTGAATTCACTATCAAGTTTAGCAAGTTCATTTTTGTATGATTGGGCATTATTTTCATATTCGATACGGTTGATAGGATCAGCTTGTATCACTCCTGCAAGAATATTATCGACCTGTTTCTGGGCATACACGGGATCAAGCCAAATATGCGGATCATAAACACCAACATTAGCTTCTGATAATTCAAGTCCAAAACTACTATCTACCACCATAATTCCTTGGGTCAATCCCTGACCCACGACTTTACTAACCCAAGGTTCAAACCCGGCACCGTTGTAAACAAATACTTGTGATTTTTGGATAGAAATCAGGTCTTTTTGGGTAGGCTCAAAATCATGCGGTTCGCTTCCCACCGGAGTAATTACGGTTACTTCCCCTCTTTCTTTTGTGATATGTCGCGCGAATTCACCCAACGGATAAAACGTAGTCACAATGCGTATTTTCCCAACGGTTCTTTGAGATAAATTATTATTTATATAATACTTACTGATAACCAAAAAACTCACGACGACAAAAATAAAAATTCCGACAATCAAATAGCGTAAATTGATTATCATATATTCTGACACTTGTGGCACTTTCCGAAAAATTCCAAAGAGTGTCTAGTGATTTGAAAATCCTGTTGTTTGGCAATTTGATCTTTATATCTTGGAATGGGACAACCCTTGACATCCTGAATCACCCCGCAACGATCGCAAATCAAATGATGATGTTCTTCCCGGGGTAATTCGTAACGAAATTTACCTTCCTGCAGTTGAATTTTGACAACAATTCCTTTTTGTGAAAATGCCTCGAGCATTCTGTACACTGTTACTTGATCCACTGATTGATACTGTTTACGAAGCGCAGCTTGAATTTCAACCGCATCCAAAGGACGCTTGGTGTGAGTCAGGATTTCTAACACATTGAGCCGGGCTGGAGTCACCCGGAATCCCAACTGCTTGAGTTTGATACGATTTATGTTTGGCATGAATCAGCGAAGAATATCACAAACGCAACTCATTTGCAATTATAAAGTATTTGGAAGTTTTACGACAAAGATAGCATTCGGTGAGTTGGGAATTCGGAATTCTTTACCTGCTAAATGGTTGTTTGGACGCAGCACTATTTGGTACACGGCTTCGTACTTACTCAGGTCTTGATTCACCCCGACAAAATCTAACAGATACTTAAATCCAAAACTCAATCCTAAATCGGTATCATAAAGAATTTTCACCGCTTTGACCTGTGTTTGAGACTTAATGTAAGACACGGCTTCACTTTTAATAAAATAATTATATGGATTGTAAGCTTTTGACATCGCCAGAAGATTATTACCCCAGCTAAACACCAGAAATATATACAAAGTCGCCCGGAAAAAAAGCGGGCGCACGCTATTTGAGAAAATGGCCAAACAGTAAAAAAAAGCGGGCAATAAAAAGAAAAAATAATAATCCGGCCTGCCACCGTGATAAAGCAAAAACAGAAAAAAAGTTACTCCCCACATCACAAGTGCAGATTCCATTCCGGAGTATTTGCGCCGTTTGATAATTGCAAATAGTACCGTACTAAATACAACAACCTGGGCAAATACGGATTGCCTAACTGTTACCGCATGCGTAAATGTATCAAACGCTGACTGAAAAACACCTCCCAAATGGTGCGGGATGGTCAGCTGATCAGCAGCATAAGTCTGTTGCGTCATGAAACCCACGATGTTTTTCAATAGTAAAAAATTGTGCCTCAGGTCAAACATTACAAATGGCGAAATAAATAAAATTACCAATAAAAATGTACCTATAATTTTTCTTGCCCCTATAAATCTGGATAATTTTTTCAAAAATATAAATACAAAAACAATTGGAATAAATAAAAACAGACTGAAATGCAAATGAAACGAAATTCCCAGAAGCAAACCCAACCATAAGATATAGGTTTTATTTGTGGGTAACTTGGTCAATATATACCAGAACAACAATCCCGAAGGATATAAAAAGATGATTACAGAAGGCGCGTACGCTTTGCTCCACAGGGAAACGGAAAACAAAACCAAAAGTCCCCCAATCACACCAACTCGCCTGTCCTGACTCAAGCGGCGGAATAAAAGATATGTCAATGCCGGTTGCGCTGCAGCAATTAACAGCGTCACAACAAACATGCCCATTGGACTACCATTTGCAAGCCAGTAAACAATAGATGAGAAATATGTATATAAAGGTCCTACAAACAAACCTCCCACTGAGGTTTCCATTCCCAAAAGTGTCAATTTGTGCTGGGTGGCTATTTTTATATATTCATATGCATAGAATTCCTGATCATAATCAAAGGTAAAAAGTTGTGAAGTTTTGCAGAACAACAAAAGCAATGCTGTGCAATAAAATAAAACCGGCATTCCCCATCCTATTTTTTTCATGTTGGTTGCAATAATAATTTATCGTCTACGCCTAAAAGTGTTTCCGTGTATCATCTGCCGCAACACAGTATAAATAGTTCCTGCAGTAAATAGGGTTAAAAATACATAGATAACTATCAGATATTTTAAGCTTCCTTCCGTTAGAATATTCAGGTAGATAAAAAACAGAGCCATAACTGCATATGTCAAAATGAACAAGGAATTTTTTCGAAAAACGAAAACGCTATATAATGAAATACTTACTGCAAATGGAATTAATGGCGTCCAATCCGAAGAATAATAATTATAATGTGGCGCAAATGACCACCAAGTTCTGTAACGACCTAAAAAATTGATTCCAAAGCATTTCCGATAACAACCGGATTGGCAGTACGCCATTTAAGCATCCACCACTGAAATTCTAAGAAACCGACGAGTGAAACCCGCCTGAATAATTCAAAATAACTTACACTGTAAACAATCGGCACCAGAGACAGACTAAGTAAAAAAACACTGAATTGGTTTCTCCTAAATACCCATTGATAAAACATGAGAAACAACAAAATAAGCACTAAAGCAGGAAAGAATTTTGTGGCCATACTTAAACCGAAAAAAAGTGAGGATATAAGATAATTTTTTGATTGCCTACCGATTATAAATTTATATAAACCGATGATAAAAAATATTGCCATTGGTAAATCAAGCATGGGATAAAACATCTGTCGTGTAAAATACGGATCAATAACTGCCCAAAATACTCCCATTGACGCAATGACCGGATTTTTAAATATCAGCAGTCCCATTTTGTAAATCAATAATAGAAATAATAATGTATAGAAGATATATATCACGCGCTGATTGTTAAATAGGAGTATGGATATTCCGATTAAGTACTTCCCAAGCGGGGGGTTTTCAAAATTAACCCTGCTCACCTCTCCTCCTGTTATGTAGTAGTAACCGGCATATGAATAAAGATCATCATCTGAAATAATGTTCGTAGCCCGTATGTTCAACACATATTGTGAACGTTCATACCGATCTGTGTATAGTGCATAATCATACGAATCAGTGTAAAGACTGAGATTAGTCAATATTTTAAAAAAAATAATGAGTGCCGCAGCGATTAAAATATAGTTAGACCTGAAGTTTTGCATATAATGTCAGTTACTTATACTATACTCGTGACTCGTTTCGTATACCCGTCTTATGCTGGTTTGTCCCGCCAAACATCATCATAATGAAGATGAAGGCGGGATCAAAACAGCTTAGAGGGGTATATGGCCGCCTGCCTGCCGGCGAGGCAGGGAACAATTTACAGTATGTAGGCTATATAACTTTGTTTATACGAAAATATATATGTTACGTGTTTTATTCAAGAAAATAGCGGGAAAAATTCTTTATAAACACTTATTACTTTTTCTGCTTTTGGGTTTTCCTATTTACTTTCCGCTGATGAGTTTAAAAGGTGGAGTCATTCCGCACTGGTATGATACAGCCTGGGCATTACTTCTTGGGCTTGAAAATCACCAAAAGATTCGTCTTATCGGGTACGAGGGAGGAATTCCCGGAATTTTTTATGGACCGCACTGGAGTTGGTTGCTGTCATTGGTACAACTCTTCAGTAAAAATCCGGTTGTTATTACTACTGTAGTTTTGTTTATTCCTTATTTTACCTTTCTCCCATTTTTACTCTATAAATTCAAGTCAGTTTTTGGCGGTTTGATTGTTGCACTTCTTTGGTTGAGTTATATATTGGCGTATTATCCGCTCTCAGTCCATTTGTGGCATGTTCATTTGGCTCCACTCATTTTTCTCGCGCTCTTGTATCTGCTTATTTCTATCAATTGGTTTGATCTGAAACTTATTGATATATGTAAAATATTTCTTTCCGGATTTCTCTTAAGTTTTTTAGTTTTTATTCATATGTCCTTTGGAGCAACTCAAACTATAGCTACTACGCTCTTCATTTCGATCTCACTCGGAATATTTGCTTATCAGTCTAAACAACAAATAAACCATAAGGTTTTTCGGATAATTACGGCACTAATAGCTTATGGCACAGGTTTTTTACTATGCAGTACGCCTTTTATCCTGTTTGAACTTCGGCATGATTTCAGGCAAACCAAAGCCATCATTTTTGTACTTACCCAATCTATTCTTTATAACTCTGCTGTCGTTGGCCAACTAGGTTTAAGTAAAACCGAAATTTGGCAGGAATTTCTATTATTACCATTAACCATTTTACAGTTACCAGGGAAAACGCTTATCCCTTTTTGGGTTTTTATTATATTTATGGTTGGATATTTTTATGGGAAAAGACAATTCCATTTTACACTGTTACAAAAACGATTAGTGACACTTCTAAGCCTTTCAACCTTTGTCATGTTAACAATTTATCTCACTTCCAAAAATCCGATTTGGAAATATCACTTTATCGGTGCGGAAATATCAGTTCTTCTCTTTATGGGAATACTTGCTGCAAAATCGCGGATTCTGACTTTACTTCTTTTTGTGTGGGTTGTTTGGATCTCAACTTCAACATTGGTAAGGACCATAACAATTCCGGCACCGGATCCCATGAGTCTTTCGACACTCAATGCAAAGCAGTTTGTGGTCGAGTCAATTTATAAAAATGCCCAAAACCAACCGTTTGCTGTTTATACCTATTCTTCCGCCATAATGACCTATGATTATGATTATCTTTTTGCCTGGTTGGGTAAAGATAAGTATTCGTATGTACCCGGAAATGACCCCAATTCCAATCTGGTGTACTTGATCATTCCTGAGGCAACAGACACTCTGGTTTCCAATTTCACTAATGATAAGACGCCTTCATCCCAATTTGAAACCGCAGATAAGTGGAAAATTGCCAATGGTACAGTGGTGATGAAACGGGTTAAAAAATTATAAAATACTTAGTTTGCATCCGTTCCAAATCTATTGCGGGGTTACAAGAAATCAGAACGTATTATAAATCTCCTAATCTGTTTTCTCTCCATTTATGAGAAAATGTATCTATGATGGGCAACTTCCTGAATAAACATACAAAATGGAACAACATTACTAAAGCTGAACTAATCAACTTTTTCTCAGCCCTGTATTTTTACTTGCCGATTGCTACGTTATGGTATCAAAGTCGGGGGCTGAGTCTAATTCAAGTTGAATCATTAAATGGAATTGGTACTTTAACAATCGTCCTTACCACTGTTCAAACTGGTATATTTGCCGATAAGTTCGGTCGCAAGTCGGCTATTATTATGGCTTTAATTATGCAACTGCTGGGAGAAGTGATTTTTTTGGTAAGCCACTCATTCCCGATGTTTATCCTCTGCTCTATCTTAGCTGGTTTAGGTTTTTCTTTTTGGAGTGGAGCATTTGATGCTCTTATATTAGATTCTTTGAAAGCAGATCACCAGGAAAAACAAACTCAAAAGACAATTGGTAACATCACTGCTTATAAAGAATTGTCTACCATTTTAGGTGCAGTTGTAAGTAGTTTTATCGTATCGCAACTAGTACCGAGTAGATTTATGCTTGCAATACTATTAACAATCGGCAGTGTTAGCATTGCTCTTCTTATCAGTTTGTTTATTAAAGAACCACCAAGATCAGAAAATCACCATAGTCTTTCCCCACTGCAGTTGTTGAAAAAAAGCATGGTGCTTTTAAGACAAAATCGAAAACTAGTACAACTGGTAGCACTAGGCATATTTACTACCCCTTTTACTGCATACCTTATAAGCCTGTATCAACCATATTTTAAAAACTTGCATGTTCCTGGCCAGTGGTTTGGGTTAGCTTATGCTTTGGGAGGCTTATTTGCTTTATTGTCTTCTAAATATGCATATGTGATTGAGAATAAATTGGGCGGTAAAACTGCATTACTATTTTTCACTCTCCTACCAGGATTTTTCTTTGGACTCATGGCAATAAATGGACATCCTTGGCTAGCTGTGACTTTCTTTTCTCTTAACTACGGTTCAGCCTTATTACAAAATCCTCTCTTGATTGACTATACTAACCGACATATCCCGAGTGAAAACAGAGCAACTCTTCTATCATTTATTACGCTGCTTTCCAGTTTATATATTGCAGTCATGGGTCCAATTATTGGCAAAGTAGCAGACTATTCAATTTCGGCAGCTTTTATAGTGATGGGAGCACTAATCGTGACAGGAGCATTATTTTTCCGAATTGATGATAAACACCTAATAATTGAGAAGTTTAATGGTTAATTAGAGGATTGTGAGGCTCCAAATCTTATTGGTTGCGGAGGTTACAGGAAATCAGAACCTATTTCGTTTCCCAAAGCCAGTTATTTCAGTGAGTCCCGAATTGATCGAATTTCCATTTTAAGCTCTGGAAGATCTTGGTTAATCGTATTCCACACCCGCTTTAAGTTGACCTCGGAATAGTCATGAATAAGCACGTCACGTATACCTGCTGCTTGTTTCCATGCAACATTGGGATATTGCGAGACAAACTCTTTGGGTATTTGTTTGA
>CAYHKY010000039.1:0-13566 GCA_964357355.1 uncultured Gammaproteobacteria bacterium
CGGGGCGTAGCTCAGTTGGTAGAGCACACGGCTGGGGGTCGTGTGGTCGCACGTTCAAATCGTGTCGCCCCGACAAATTAAAAATGATGACTAAGAAACAGGTGGCGTATCTGTTCCACCTAACAGGTGGAAAGTTTATTGCAGTACAGGCAAGATAATGGGGTTATCTAGTGGTTTACGCGGAGGTTGATTTGGGATTTCGATTGAGGGATCAATGATCGGACACGGGCGCATCAACCTAGGATCTCCATCACAGGGAAGAGGTGTAAAATGAGGCATATCTGTACGATCTGGATTTGGTAAAGGCAGTATTTCAGGGCTTGGTAAAAATATAGGCTGTAAACTTGGTATGGGCTTGATTATTGACTGATCAATAACGCATGGCATCCCGTATTCATCACGCGGACAAGGATTCACACTCGGAAACGGAATAGGTGAAGGATCTATACACAATCTGTCTGACGTTTCGTCACAAGGCAGTGGTGAAGGCTGTGGCCTAATTGTTGGCAAGGGAAACCGCGAAGGAAAAGGAAATTTACTGGGAAACGGGTGCGGCCAAGGTTTCTGCGTAGGTTTTGGTAACGGTCTGCACCAAGGCGGAGTGGGCCAGATCATTATGCAAAAATTCTCCTTTGCTACCGACCGTGGATGATTTGATATACCAGCAATAAATAACCAAAAACCCAGAAGTTGTTCCAGCATATTTTGTAAGACCAAATAGGGGGCAGAGATAAAGTGATTGGTATCATAATCCAAATCATCTCTTTCGTCAAATTCCGTTATCAGCTTAGTATTTGTCAAATACAAAAATATTCTCTATACTGCCTCCACTATGAACGACACCCTTACTATCACCTGTCCCCACTGCAAACAACTCGTGTCACTTGATGAAGCCTTCACACATCAGATTGAGGAAAAGTATCGGAAAAATTACGCATCACAACTCGAAAGAGACAAAGCGGAACTCACAAAGATTGCTGAGGCAAAAGCTACCCAACAGGTAAAAGAAAAAATGGAACTGGAAATGAAAAACACGCGAGATGAGTTAACCGAAGCTAAAGAACGCAATAAACAACTACTTGAACAGTTAACTGAACTTAATAAAATATTGCGGGATTTAAAACGAAAAGACGAGGAACGATCACTCGAAATGCAAAAAAAACTCGTCGAATCTGAGGAAAAAATTCGTCTGGATGCGCAGAAAAAAGCGGATGAGGAACATCGTTTAAAATTCCTTGAAAAGGATAAGCAACTGCAAAATGCACTCCGGGAAGCGGATGAACTTAAAAGAAAATTATCTCAGGGTTCTCAACAAAACCAAGGCGAAGTACTTGAATTGGAACTGGAAAACTTGCTAAAACAGGAATTTCCAAACGATAAAATTACTCCTGTCGGAAAAGGTATACGCGGCGCAGATCTCGTCCAGGAAGTTTGGGATAGAAATGGAGTTCGTTGTGGGGTCATCCTTTGGGAAACAAAAAATGCAAAATGGAATGAAGAGTGGATTGATAAACTTAAAAATGACCAACGACAACTCAAGGCAGAACTTGCGGTTATCATTTCAGAACAATTACCGGAAGCAGTGAAAGGAGCCGCATATCGCGGTGGAGTCTGGCTTGCACACCGTTCTTTTGCTATCGGCATTGGGATGGCGCTTAGGGCAAATCTTATTCAGTCTAGTTTTATTCGCCGCTCGATGCAAAGGAAAAATAATGACGAAAAGGACAATCTATGGAATTATTTTATGAGTAACGATTTCAAACAACGAATGGAGGTTTTGTTTGAAACTTATGACCGAATGAAAATGGATCTTGAAAAAGAAAAACGCGCTTACACAATCATGTGGGCAAAACGTGAAAAACAAATTCAAAGGATTATGGAAAGTACCTCACAATTTCGCGGTGATTTGGAAGGTGTAATGGGTAATGCATTACCACAGATGAAACAGTTGGAACTAACAGGTAATGCCCAATTGAATGAATTGACTGGTGATAATAGTGTATGATGATAATATGTCGGAAAAAATCATCGGCTATATCTTGATTGTATTGGGAATTATTATCATCTCTGCTTCAACATACAGTGCATATTCCGTTTTTACTAAAAAAGCACAACCTGTAGAATTATTCAGTTTTCAACCGATCGGTATCGACACCAATCAGCTATTGGGTTCCAGTCTGCCGCCTGAATTCGCCGGTTTGATGCAAAAACAAACCAATGCTTCCAAAACCGAAATAGTACCCGCCGCACTTATCAATGACTCATCCAATATTTTTGCCCACCTCTTACTGATGGGATTTTTAGCCAGCGTCGGCTACAAACTCGCCTCTCTCGGAGTAATGCTGGTTAGACCGATTGTGGTGAAATTGAAGGCGAAAGAGATAAACACAGAAAAACCTTAATACACTTACCGCTTCGGACTTTGCTTTTTCTTCCTAGCTTTTCCGGCAAAACCGGCTTTGCGGCGTTGTTTGGCTCTTGGGTCCCTTGTTAAGAATCCGCGTTTTCGAAGTATGGGTTTATTTTTTTCCTCTTCAACTTTGACGAGCGCCCGAGATACAGCATGAATAAAGGCTTCCAATTGTCCGAATTGACCTCCGCCTTCACATTTGGCAGTCACCACGAAACGACCAATTGTATTTGTCGTACGAAATGGTTCAAGATAGAGCTTTTGGGCTGTTTCGCCGGAAAAATACTTTTCAATCGGCTGTTCATTAACAATGATCTGTCCTCTGGTATACGTCTTCCCATCAACTTGCACTGTTTCTTCATTTGCCAGCACGTAGAACCTGATCCGGCAACTGGCTGTTTTTCTCCTGCCTACTGCATAGTAATATGTGGAAGGTGCAACTGGTACGGTTTCTTTTTTGTCTGTCATACTGTTTTTATTTTTTGAACTTTTAATTTATCCATATATTTATGTTCACTTCCGGGAAATACATACAACCGTTTAAGCAATTTGTCTCTCAATTTATTTTTCGGTAACATTCCAGTTACAGCCCGTATAATTACTTCTTCAGGTCTACGTGTATGCAACGAAGTAAATGATTCCTTCCGCAGCCCTCCTGGGTAACCCGAGTATGAAGTATAGATTTTTTCTGCCGCTTTGCGTCCTGTCACCACAACATCTTTGGCCCCTGTTACAACTACATGATCTCCACAATCAAGATGCCGGACAAAATAAGGTTTACTTTTACCCGTTAAACGTAGCGCTATTTCGGTGGCAACCCGACCAAGTACTTTTCCATTAACGTCAACGTGTTGCCAATTGTGTTCTATATCTGTTCCTTTAGTTGCAACGAGAGTACGTGTTTTCATACTTTTTTAGTTTTGCGTATTTTTTTTGGACCCGTTAGTTTTTTTGCTTCCAGTGCTTTTTTCACAACTTCTGCCTTCACAACTTTTTTAGGCGCAATAGTTTGGGCAACCGCCAATTTATCAACCAATTCAAGTCGAACCTGCTGACTATTGTCACCCTGCCTATTACCCAATCTGATAATGCGCGTATATCCGCCCGGACGCATAGCAAAAAGTTTACCCAACTCAAGTACACGGAGTGCGGTTTGTTTATTTGCAGTTTCAGCTAGTAATCGCCTGTATGATGTTAAATTGTCTTTTTTAGCAACAGTCACTAATCTGTCAACCAAAGGCACTATAGATTTGGCTTTGGTTAATGATGTCACCACAAAACTATGATCTACCAATTCGCCAACTAAATTACGAAACAATTGTTGTCGTTCATTGGTAGTTCGCGATAGTTTTTTTCCCGCAATTCCTTTGTTCATACCGTTTACACGTTTAGAGCAACACTCTTTTCACGTAATTTCTCTTCAATAATTGAAAGTGATTTGCTCCCTAAGTTTTTGAGTTTCATCAGCTCTAACTTCGGAGTACCTAATAATTGACCGATAGTTTCTATTCCACCATTAGCCAACGCATTTACGATGCGGGTCGGAATATCAAGTTCTTCAATCCGCATTTTCAAAATTTCTTCAGATACGGCTGGTGTCACTGCCACACCTTCCTGAATCTCTGCTTTAGGCTGGTATACCTGCAGAAAGCATGAAACCAGAATCCTCGCAGCTTCTTCAAGCACTGTCCGCGGATTTACTGACTCATCAGTCCAAATTTCTAAGACCAGTTTGTCAAGATTGGTCATTCGACCAACCCGTGTAGATTCCACTTTATACGTAACCCGCCGTATCGGCGAAAAAATACCATCCAGAGAAAGCACTCCGATTTCACCTTTTGCACGCTCATCCGAAGTCACATACCCGTAACCTGTTTGAGCAGTTAATACAATTTCCAGCTTGGCTTTTTTGTCTGAAAGCGTACACAGATATAAATCAGGATTTACGATCATGACCCCTGCTGTAACTTCGATATCTTTGGCATAAATTTCGCCCTCTCCAGTCTTGGTAAGAGTCAATCTAACTTCCTTGTCTCCCTCAATATGCAAACGCACTTGCTTCAGGTTCAGTAAAAGCTCAACTATGTCTTCTTTGAGTCCCGGAAGAGTGGAAAACTGATGCTTAACTCCTTCGATTTTGACAGTTGTGATAGCGGCGCCTTTGATCGAAGTCAAAAGTACCCGACGGAGACTATTACCGATAGTATGACCGTACCCTTGTTCAAGCGGTTCGATCACAAACCGGCCATAATCTGCCGTTTCTTTGTCTACTTTTATTTTGTATGTTGGCTCAACCATGTTTTTATATTTAGCAAGTCCGGAAGTTCCAATGATCCTGTCTCCCCTCGCCGCTAAATCCTCCTTTACCCGACCGCTTCTGATAATTAGAAATGGCGGGCTAAATTTTATATATTATTTATCGTGAATAAAACTCAACTATCAACTGTTCGTTAATGTTCGCTTCAACCTGTGCCCGAACCGGGATTTTGACTAATGTACCCACAGCTCCTTTTCTGGCTAACCACTCCGGAATTACTAAATTCTTTTCATCTAAGAGTTTTTTGACAGCGGGAATATTGATGCCTTTGGGCTTATATGAAATCACGTCACCAACTTCTACCTGATATGAAGGAATACTCATTCTTGCATTGTTCACCAGAACGTGTCCGTGAGATACATATTGACGTGCTGCAGTTCTGGTAGGAGCTAGATTCAACCTGTAGATGATATTGTCAAGGCGCCGTTCCAACTGTTGTAGCAACGCTTCTCCGGTGTTTCCTCTTGATTTGAGCGCATGAGTAAAGTAATTTTTGAACTGACGCTCACCGACTCCAAAAATCCTCCGTGCTTTCTGCTTCTCTCTAAGCTGCAACCCGTACCCAGATGGCTTCCGCCTTCCTCGCGATCCATGCTGTCCGGGCAAAACATTTAACCTTCTAAGAAGTGAGGCATGAGCTTTGCTTCCCGGGGTTTTTAGTCCCAAGTCAGTTCCTTCTGCACGTGCAAGTTTATTCTTTGGTCCGGTATATCGTGACATATTAAACTCTCCTCTTTTTCTTTGGTCTAACGCCGTTATGAGGCATAGGTGTTACGTCGGCAATCATGGTAATATTTAGACCAACCGCTTTGAGAGCCCTAAGAGCAGCATCCCTACCAGATCCGGGACCTTTTATAAACACTTGAATTTCTCTCAACCCAAATTGGGCGGCTTTTTTGGCACATGTTTCAACGGCAGTGGTTGCCGCAAATGGAGTCGCTTTTCGCGCTCCCTTAAACCCTACTGCTCCACTTGATCCCCAACAAAGCACTTTTCCGTCGTTATCCGTAAATGTCACTATCGTATTATTAAACGTAGCGGTGATATAGACTTTTCCTTTTTCAACTATTCGTTTTTGTTTTGTTTGAGCCATAATATTTACGTTTATTTCTTTTCCGTAGCTGTAGGTTTAGCTGCTACTGTTCCTGTATCTAATTTTACCCTGTCATCTTTTTTCATAGCCCCTATGGTCATACGTTTACCCCTTTTGGTACGGGCATTGGAACGAGTTCTTTGTCCTCGAACCGGTAATTTTTTAAGATGCCTGATCCCCCGATATGTCCCGATCTCCCGCAAGCGCTTAATATTATCCTGAATTTCCCGCCGTAAATCTCCTTCAACTTTGAAATTTTTCTCGATGATTTTTTGTAAACGATTAACTTCTTCCTCTGATAAATTTTTAACCCGCTTAGATCCTTCAACTTCCGCTTCCTTTAAAACACGGACTACATTTGATCTACCCACACCATAAATGTAGGTCAGTGCTATATCTGTACGTTTCGCTAGTGGTAAATCTACTCCAGCTATTCGAGCCATATTATTAGTTGTAAATTATAAGTTGTAAGTTATTAACTAACCATTTACAACCTACAACTTTTTACCCTTGTCTTTGTTTATGTTTAGGATTTTCACAAATAACACGAACTATCCCTTTTCGTTTGACTATTTTACATTTTCGACAACGGACTTTGACAGATGCATCTACTTTCATAGTTTAAAAACGTCATTTTAACCGATATGTTATTCTGCCTTTAGTCAAGTCGTATGGAGTCATTTCCATCTTCACTCTGTCTCCGGGAAGAATCTTGATAAAATTCAAGCGCATCTTACCAGATAGATGACAAAGAATAAGTCTGCCGTCAGGTAACTTCGCCCGAAACAGTGTATTTGGCAAGGTTTCAGTTACTATTCCCTCAACTTCAAATGTTCCTTGATGCACCATATAATAAAGGCGCACACATTCGCGCCCTTGAGGCAATTATTTTACCTTAAAGTGAGCTTGCGGTCAATATACTAGGTTCGTTTTGGGTGATTAATACCGTCTGTTCAAATAATCCAGACAGACTACCATCTGCAGTTACGAGCGTCCATCCATCATTATTCTTATATACTATGTCCGGCTTACCCTTATTGTAAATGACTTCAATAGCCAACACCATCCCTTTAAAAAGGGGAGGGGTCTTTTCAATCCGTTTTGTGAGAACTCCAGGAACCTGAGGCGGTTCATGAAGATTGCTCCCTACACCATGCCCCACCAGACTTCTAACCACACTGTATCCTGCTCCTTCAATAGTCGTTTGAATTGCTTGTGAAATATGGCCGATCCTGTTTCCCGGTTTTGCCTGACTTATAGCTTTATCAAGGGCCTCTTCCCCGACTTGCAAAAATTTTTCTTTTTCACGGCTTCTTTCTTCCTGCCTGCTGCCAACTAACTTCGACCAGCTGGTATCTGTATGAAATCCCTGATAAAAAAGCCCCACATCCAACCCCACTGCGTCTCCTTCATTAAATGGTTTATCCGTCGGTATCCCGTGTACTACACCATCGTTGACGGAAATACAGGTAGCCCATTGATAATCTCCCACTGTTACAAATGACGGCGATCCTCCTGCTTCAGCGATTAATTTTTTGGCCAAATTATCAATTTGTAAAGGTACGGAACCCGGCTTTAATTCTTTCAACAAACGGTCCCGAATCTTTGCCAACTTCTTACCCCCATCACGCATCACTTCGATTTCGCTGGCAGTTTTAATATGTGTCATAGTTCTGCCAAAAATATCTTCAACGAATTTTCAAGACTATCTTTGTCACCTTCATTAAGAACTAATCTATCTGCTATTGCGATAGGTCCGCCTTTGTTAAGATTTTCCAATTCTGCAAAATCCCGTATTCTTGCTTCATCAGACGCTAGAGGCCTTACTTCTCTGGTTCGTAATCGTTCATATCTGATTTCAGGAGAAGCGTAAATACAAAGAAGTTTTAATTGTGGGAATTTACCAATCAAGTAAATATATTCCTCCCAGGAGTATAAACCATCAAGTACTACGATATGGTGACTTGTCAAGGCGTCTCTTACTCGCGGTTCAATTTTAATAGCCATTGCAGCCATACCGAGCTCTTGTCTGATTTTTTCCCTATACCACCGTTCATTTTTTTCGGTCCGTTCAAGTCCGTGTTCTTTTAAACCTATATCTGTTTGATCACCAAAACGCAAAATGGGTATTCCTTGATTTTTAAAGAACTCTGCCGCGGAACTTTTCCCGGCTCCGGGCATTCCCACTATAGCCAATATTTTTTGTTCATTTTCCATTTACCTGACTCCCAATCCTTCTAGAATTTGTCTTGTCACTTCTTCAATATTTTTCTCTCCGTCAACTTCCAGAAGCGAACCTTTTGTACGATAAAATTCGAGAACCGGCTCGGTCACGTCATGAAATAGCTGGATCCGTTTGCGGATTGCTCCAAGCGTATTATCTTCTCTGACTCCTTCCTCTATCCGTCCGGAGAGCCGCCACAAAGCCTCTTTATCAGAAACTTTCAGATAAATCACTTTTTCTACTCCGTTGGTGAACTTTTCGGCCTGGGGAACAGTTCTTGGGAATCCATCTAAAATATATCCATTTTTGTATTCTGCTTTTGCCAAATACTCTTCAATAATAGGAATTGCTTTTTCATCTGGAATCAAATACCCGGCATTTAATGTTTCCTTGACATACCTGCCCCATTGAGTTTTTTCTTTAGACATTTCCCGGAAAATATGCCCTGAAGAAAGATAGGGAATCCCCTGCTTCTCGGACAATATATTACCCTGAGTTGACTTACCTGACCCCTGTATTCCGATAAGAATAAGTTTCATAAAAATCCCTCGTAATTACGCATCATGAGTTGGGCTTCCAACGCCTTGGTAGTTTCCAATATAACTGAAACAACAATTAATACTCCGGTTCCTCCCAGAAGTAAGGTCGTTATGCCTGTTGCATAACGGGCAACTGAAGGTAATATTGCCAATAGTCCCAAAAACATGGCTCCAGCCAACGTCAGACGATTGAGTATATACTGTAAATAATCTGAAGTTGCCTTTCCCGGTCTGATTCCAGGAATAAAACCCCCGTGTTTTTGTATCTCTTCGGCAATTTTTTGCGGATTAAATGTAACTGCTGTATAAAAATAGGTAAAACCAACTACCAGTAAAAAATAGAGCACATTGTAAAGAATTCCATTTGGATTAAATGTCCCGGTCAAGAATTGCCCAATAGGCATAAGATTAGGCTGATTTGACTGTGCTAACATCTGTCCGATGATCTGAGGCAATAAAACCAGAGATACGGCAAAGATGATCGGGATCACGCCTGCCTGGTTGATTCTAAGCGGCAAATAACTGGAATTTCCTCCATACATACGATTCCCTCTGATGCGTTTGGCATATTGTACCGGTATTTGCCTGACTGCTTCATTCACAATCACGATACCCGCTATCACTACCAGGGCCAGCACCCCAAAAATGAGAAAATTGGTTATTGTTTCATTTGTAACAACCGTAGCAGTTTGACCAAAAGTAACCGGAATCCTACCAACTATACCTGCGAATATGAGCAAACTAATTCCATTGCCCACACCCCGTTCGGTAATCAGCTCTCCTAACCACATCAGAAATAAAGTACCTGCAGTCATCGTCGTGACCATTGCTACCAGAGCAAGCGGCGAGAATACGTCAACAATCTGTTGATTTTTCAGAAGCGCATACATTCCGACTGACTGAAACATTGCCAATGGTACAGCTAACATCCGGGTGAATTGGTTGATTTTTTGTCTGCCGTACTCACCTTCTTTGGACAACTCTTCAAGTTTGGGAAATATCATTGTCAGAAGCTGAAGTATGATTGAGGCATTAATATAAGGATTCAATCCCAATGCCATAACGGAGAAATTAACTAGTGTTCCACCGGAGAAAATATCGAGTAATCCCAAAAACTGGCTGCTCTTAAAAAGTTGGGCTAATCTTTCTGTATCAACACCCGGAATTGGCACGTGTGCAAATATTCTAAAAACAATAAAAATTCCTAGTGTAAAAAGAAGCTTATTCCTAAGTTCGGGGGTTTTAAAACTCGCAATGAGGGGAGTTAAAATGGATGACATATAAATTAAAGATGTTTTGAAATTTAGAACTTAGATTTTTGTTATTAATCGTTTCTAATCTAAGAACTATGAACAAATCCTCTAAGCTTCTATTTTCCCTCCTGCTTTCTCAACTTTAACTCGAGCACTCTTGGAAATCGGCAGTTTGATAATTAGTGGTTGTGAAAGTTCACCGTCTCCTAAAATTTTGATTGGAAAAGCTGCTACATCAGAAGCAAGAATATGAACTTTAACGAGTAGAGCAGCATCTACTATCGAATTTGCCGGTAATTTCGCCAACATTTTGAGATTGACTACTAATGATTTTTCACCCCTAGGTCTATTTTTTCCTCTTCCACGATATAAAGGTAAGCGTTTATACAAAGGTAATTGGCCGCCTTCAAAACCAGCCCTAATTCTTCCGCGAGCTCGTTGTCCTTTAGTACCGCGGCCAGCAGTTTTACCCCGACCGCTACCGCTTCCCCGGCCGACCCGGCGTTTTGATTTTTCCTGAACACCTTTTAGTGTGTGTAATTTCATACTACTTTTACTTGTGTAACAGTTCTTAATTTTTGCAGTGCTGCAAGAGTTGCATATACATTGGAAGCCTGATTCTTACTTCCTAACCGCTTGGAGACAATATCACGAATCCCCGCAGCTTCCACGACAGCACGTACCGCTCCACCAGCAATGACTCCGGTACCAGGAGGCGCCGGCTTAATAAGCACCTTGGCTGCCCCAAGCTTAATGTACACTTCATGTGGAATAGTGGTACCGCGCATCGGGACTATTATCAGATGTTTTTTGGCGTAGGAAAGGGCTTTTTGTATCGCTGAGGCTACATCCGGCGCTTTACCTAGTCCAACTCCCACACGACCTTTTTTATCACCCACTACCATTAACACTGAGAAACCGATACGGTTTCCGCCTTTTGTTTTTTTTGAAACACGGTTGATTTGGACTACCTTTTCCTCAAACTCTTTGACTTCATTTCGTTGATTTCTTGGTCTAAACATATATATTTATCCAGAAATTTAAAATTTCAGGCCTCCTTCACGCAATCCTTCTGCCAGTGCTTTAACTCGTCCATGATAGGCATATCCACTTCTATCAAATACTACTGCACTAATCTTTTTCTCTTTGGCTTGTGAGGCCAATAATTTACCAAATTCGAGTGCCCGTTTTACTTTGTTAGTTTTCACATCTGATTTACCAAGATCCGCAACACCTAACAATGTAACCTGCGCACTATCGTCAATAAATTGCACAAACATACCCTTGTTAGAACGGAATACTGCTACTCTCGGACGTGCATTTGTACCTATAATACGAGTTCGAATTCGTGTTTTTCGCTTAATTCGGCGTCGAATTTTTGAATGTTGCATATATTCTTTCTTAGGCGGCAGCTCCAGTTGCTTTGACTGCTTTGCCTGCTTTTTTACGTACAACTTCTCCGCTATAACGGATTCCTTTACCCTTGTAAGGTTCAGGTGGTCTGACACTACGTATTTTTGCCGCCATTTCTCCCACCACTTTTTTGTCTATCCCACTAACAGTAATTTTAGTATTATCAGCAATGGAAAATGTCGTAAAAGGCGGAGCAACCATTTTGACTGGATGAGTAAAACCAATTGTCAGGGTCAACTCATTACCGCCCCCTTGAGCTCGATATCCAACTCCCACCAATTCAACTGTTTTTTCCCATCCTTTTGTAACACCCACTACTGCGTTATAGATAAGCGCTCTGGTTAATCCATGAATGGCTGCAAATGAAACTGAACCTACAGATAAGACTAAGCGCTCGGGAGTAATGGTAGTTGCAATATGCCCGTCAACAGACACAATCAGTGTGCCTTTTGGTCCCACAACAGAAATTATGTTGTCATCTCGCTTAACTTGAACACCCGCCGGTAAAATAATTGGAGCTTTACCTATTCTAGACATATAAATGTATATAATTTTTTTACCAAACTTTTAACAATAATTCTCCGCCAAGATGATCCTTTTTTGCATCAATGTGTGATTTGAGCCCTTTTGGAGTCGACAAAATAAGATGACCCAACCCACGGCTTAATTTGGATAGTTCTTTATACCCCACATATCTCCTCAATCCAGGTTTACTGATTCTGGTAATTCCTGAAAATGCAGTTTCTGTTTTTGGATAAACAAGTGTCATCTTAAATGTATTAGTACCTTCTTTTTGCTCAACTTCCTTGATGTATCCAAGTTTTTTGAGAAGCACTGCAAGTTCAGCTTTTAACTTACTTGTGGGTACTTCCACAACAGTTAGCTTAGCCATATAGGCGTTTTTAAGCCTGATTGCCATATCTCCAATAGGATCATTTACCATACTCTATTTTACCAAGAGGCTTTGAGCACTCCTGGCAATTCTCCTTTGTGTGCGCGTTCCCTAAAACATAAACGGCACAATCCAAACTTACGCATGTACGAACGTGCTCGTCCACACAACGAACATCGATTCCGTGCCCGTACTGCAAATTTTTGAGCTTTTTTAAATTTAACAATATCTGATACTTTTGCCATAATTACTCCATAAATACACTCGAATTCGTGAGTATACCATGTTTTCTTAATTTTTTATCTTTTTTCTTGCCCCTCTTTTGCAAAAGGTAAACCCAAATGTGTTAAAAGCGCAAATGCGTATTCATTGTTCCGTGCAGAAGTAACAAAAGTTATTTCCAACCCTCTCATTTTATCTATTTGACCAAAATCAATTTCCGGAAAAACCGTTTGTTCTTGCAATCCAAGGCTGTAATTACCACGACCGTCAAAACTTTCTTTAGGAATCCCCCGAAAATCACGCAGCCTGGGTAACCCAATACTCACTAACTTCTGAAAAAAATCATACATCCGCTTACCTCTAAGAGTCACTTTTACTCCCACTTTGTCTCCTGCCCTTAATTTAAATGCTGATATTGCCTGTTTGGCCCGTGTTACTATTGGCTTCTGCCCTGTTACTACCGTTATCTGCTGACACACCTTATCAAGAACTTTGCTGTCAGACAGCGCTTCCCCCAATCCGACATTTACAACGATTTTAACAAGTTTTGGAACTGCCATTACATTTGAAATACCTAATTCCTTCTGTAGAACGGATTGTATTTCTTTTTGATATTGTTGTTGTAAATTCATATTAAATATTAGTGCCGCATTTTTTACAAATTCTGTGTTTTTCTGACTTGGCAACGATAAATCCAACTCGAGTCGGTTTCTTACAT
Organism: uncultured Gammaproteobacteria bacterium; assembly: GCA_964357355.1. Taxonomy (GTDB): domain Bacteria; phylum Patescibacteriota; class Microgenomatia; order UBA10105; family UBA10105; genus CAYHKY01. The sequence goes on from CAYHKY010000039.1 coordinate 13,082, forward strand.
TTCGGACATATAAGAGTAACGTTTCCGAGAGGTATTGGACGAGGAAAATCAACAATGCCACCCGTCTGTTTTTCATCACGCCGCTTCATGTGACGTTTGTATAAATTCAATCCCGGTACCAATACCGTACTCTCTTTTTTTATTACCTGTTCAACTTTGCCTATTTTTCCTTTGTCTTTACCGATGGTAATGATAATTTCGTCACCTTTTTTTAGTTTCACCATACTTCCTCCGCCATGCTTAATATTTTACTAAAACCTAACTCTTTAAGTTCCCGGGCAATCGGACCGAAAATGCGCGTTCCAATGGGATTTTTATCTTTTGGAGTGTCAATAATAACCGCTGCGTTATCATCAAATCTGATAAATGATCCGTCTTTTCTGTTTTTTTCTTTGCGCGTTCTTACTATCACGGCTTTAACCAACTCATGTTGTTTCACAGTTCCATCCGGATCTGCCTTTTTTACCACTGCATTTACAATATCT
>CAYHKY010000040.1:0-12967 GCA_964357355.1 uncultured Gammaproteobacteria bacterium
CCCAAAGGCGGTGGCGGACCAGGCATCACATTGGGAGAGAGCTGGTCGAGAGATGGGACGGAGATGGAATCGATACTTTTTGTTGGTCTCGGCAGAAATACCCGTGGGTATTTCTGGGAGTAAGTTAAACGACTGGACATTTCATTCAGCTGATATCTTTCTAAAACTTTTTGCACAGCAAAATACCCGACTTTGATACCTTTGTCCACCAAATAACTGTGAAGCCCCGCTACTGAATATTGAGGGTACAAAATTACCGTATCAAGAATTGCATTGATTGTGTCCTGGCTTAATACTTTATAATGAAGGTTGCCCTTCTTATATCTGTTTTCTAGAGTACCGTGGTTTTTTAGTTGGTGTTGCCAATTATAAATGGTTATCCGAGATAATCCGTATTTCCCGGCAATCTCCTGTATTGTGAATTTTCCCGCACGTCCTTCATTTAGAATACGTTTCTTAATATCTGCGGTAAATATCTTAGATTTATTACTTATTAGTAATTCCGGTTGGTACACGCCCATTTTTTTACCGAGAATTTGTCTACTAATCATTTTATTTAAATCCTGCCGCTCAAGAATCTTTTGCAGCGCAAAATAACTTACGGGAAACAATTTTCTGGAGTGTAATCCAGCTATAGACAATTCGGGGTGGGAAATTGCATATCTTATGATCCTGCTAACCAATCGGGCTGGCAATGCTTTGTAATGAGTCTTACCGCATTTATAACTACTATCCAGGGATTTGTTATGCAGAATTTTTTTTTGCCAATTGTAAAGGGTAATCCGGGATAAACCATGCTTTTTGGCAATTTGAGACCTAGATAGACCACTACTTCGGATCTCCTGAATAATTTTAAGCTTATCCTGGGAAGAAGTTACCTTCATAACTTCATGTTAAAAACTTTGAATAATACTTGTCAAGACGCAATAAAATGTTTTCAGAATTGGATTTACTTCAGGTTTATTAATTTCATTACTGTGACGGTCTACCCATTACTAAGGAGTTCGATAAGACCAAAGACCACCGGGAAGAAATAAAACTCCTCGCAGCAAGCTGCGAGGCATCTCTTTGTCATCCCCAGCTTGACCGGGGATCTTTCAGAATAGATTCCCGCTGGAGTTTACCCTCGAGCGCCATCGAGGGCGGGAATGACACGCCGTAAGCGGCGAGGAATTCCTGCTTACACAGGATCCTTAAGAAGGATTAAATTGTCCAGGAATTTCTCCACCTGCTGCAACCAACTTGAAAACACTGGATTGAACCTAAAATTGGATAATTTGATATAGAATGAAAATTTCAATTTATCTTATTGTAACAGCTTATTTATTTACCTAATGAGGGTGCGGTAAATAATAATATTTGAGTTATTGGCTAACCGAATACTGTTATATTAAATAGCTATCAATATATAACAATATATTATTATTTGTATTAATAAGTATCATTTATCATTTTATTAAATAACGTCATACAGGAATTAAATAATAGCCATATTTTCTACATAAATTGCGTTAATTAATCACATAAATTTATAAAACTCCTCGCGGCAAGTCTCAAGATGTCCCCGTCATCCCCGGCTTAACCGGGGATCTGTCAGAATAGATTCCCGCTGGAGTTTACCCTCGAGCGCCATCGAGGGCGGGAATGACACACCGCAAGCGGCGAGGAATTCCTGCTATCGCAGGATCCTTAAGAAAGTTTAAGCTTTAGAGAGGGTTGGGATGTCATATCCTTATTGAGGGAATTATTTCACCTGCCAAGTTAGTCCGTCAGACACCACTTCTACGCTTTTATCCTGATAGGTTCCTAAAACCTTGCCGTAAGCAGACATTAAATCAATAAATTCCTTACTGGGATGACCATACCGATTCTTTTTTCCCGCAAGAATAACCGTCAATTTTGGCGCAAGAATATCGGCAAACCACTTTTCTGCAGCAGTTTTTGACCCATGATGCGGCGCTTTTAATAGTTCTATAGAAGGAGGCAATACATTGGTTAATCTCAGGTTATTAATAAACTCCTGGGTTTGTCTGTCTCCGTCTCCGGTAAAAAGAGCGTCAAACTCCTTGTAATTAAGGTGTAAATAAAGGGAGAAGACATTCGGATCATCCTGAGGTAAAACTGCTTCCTGATACTTTTGCTCTCCTGATTCTGTGAACAACTCACGTCCAGACTGGATTTCCAACCGTTTTCTTAGCCAATTAGTTTCCGGCCACACTGAAGTCAGTACAGTTTCACCCAATCGCATCTTCTCTCCGGTTGTCAGGTAAAAGACGGGTACTTTTTGATTATGTATGGCTGTTGCAAATCCTGTAAATTCATCTCCTATACCAGCAACAGGTACGGTGACAAGTTTTTTGACCTGATACCTTTTGATAACTTCCGTAAGGCCTCCATAATGATCAAGTTGTGGATGAGTCAAGACGACTAGATCAAGCGTACGGTCGTAAAACCGCATAAATTGGCCCAAACAAGTGAGCACTCGCCCGTTATCAGGTCCGCCGTCAATCAAAACTTCCTGCTGATTGGGAAGTTTGATATAAACCGCATCTCCTTGTCCGACGTTACAAAATACGATATGCAATTTATTATCATGATTTAAGAAAAATAATAAACCAGTAAACCCTAAAATAAATAATAAAGCAATCAAGATCAGCTTATCTGGTATTTTGATAGGCATAAAAAATTTAAAAACCTATTGCAGCAAACGGAATAAGCGCAGTCCACTTGACGACAATGATAATGTATGACAATAAAATCCAGACTCCCCACCCCACTACTAACCCGGCCTCATATAAAACCAACCCGCAAAGCGAAGCAAATATACCCAAAACCATGATGGGAGTAATAGTCCAGCCAATGAGGACATTGGTCAAAGGTGATATCAAAGATATTCGTCCAAAGTGAAATATGATTACTGGCAGCGTAAATAGCTGAGCAGCCAGGGTAATTTTGAGGTTTGCCATAAAATCATTACGGATTAATTGCATGAAACTGGTTTTACCTTGGGTAACTGGAGAACTAACCAGCAGAATAATTCCCAGGGTAGCCATGAAAGAAAGCTGAAAAGACGGCTCACCTAGCCATTGTGGATTTACAATTAACATTATTCCGGCAGCTAATAATAAACTTAGCAAACTCCATGACTGTCTGCCAAAATACACTGAAAGAAGTGTCAGGGATCCCATGATGGCAGCACGAACAACAGGCGCATCAGGACCAACAAAAATAACAAACGCTATAATTCCTAATATTGTTGTAATAATTGATTTTTTCCGTCCCAAAGGCAAACTGATTTCTGAAAACAACCGTGTAAGGATTGATATATTTTGTCCCGAGAGAGCAATGATATGTATAGTACCGGTCGTAATCATGGCTTGATGGAGATCTGGAGGTAAACTTTGTCTTATGCCAAAGAGGATTCCGTTGAGAAGACTGGCTTCTGGTTCAGGTAATATTTGCAAAACAACTTGGGCAAAAGGATTAAACATGAAGTTGTTAATTAGTACACGCTTATTTTTTCTTTAAGTTTGGCAAATGTGCTTTGATTTACAATTTTCCTGGTAAGTAAGTCCTCTATTGACTCAAATGGCCTCCCGTCAACAATTTTTTGTGCAGTCACAGCACCTACGCCCGGTAATTCATCTAATTCTGACATTGAAGCAGAGTTGATATTGATAGAAGTGGAACTCAAGGTTTGTGATCCGCCATATTTAGCTTCAACTTTCTCTTCTGTTAAAAGCTCGCCGCGAGCAGGAATATATAGTTTCGTGCCGTCAGTCAATTTGGCTGCAAAATTTAACTCTTTTTCAATTCTTTCGCTATCAGCTTCCTTACTTAACCCTCCGGCCTTAGAAATAGCATCTTCGACCCGATCTCCTTCGGCCAAGGCATACACTCCTCCGGAAACTACAGCTCCGGAAACATGTATTTTTATTTCCTTGGGGGGCTCCGCTTTAGTAGATTCAATCATCTCCACCTGATCTTGCGGTCTGTTTGACCAAAAACGCAGCCCTAATGCGATTAGTGATAACCCAATCATCGAGACTATAATAACTGATCTGAATGGACTTATTCTGTCATATACTGGTAACTCTGCATCTTTTATATCCACAAAACCTATTGTCAAAGATAGCTCCTCGCCTGTCAATATGACTTGTAGAGTTTGTTCAGTATTTCCCAATGTCATCCTCGTCCCGTGTTAAAGCACGGGATAAACTCCAGCGAGGATCTTCACTAAAAGATTCCCGGTCAAGCCGGGAATGACAAGTTTTCGGGAAGAACTGAATTCACTCCACTTGTAAATATAATTGAATTTAAATTAGAATTAGAATGCAAACAATAAATGAAAGGGGGTGAAGATTGTGGCAAAAAAGAAAATTAATAAATTGAACTGGTCACAACCTATTTTGCTTTTGGCACTTTTAGGAGGTCTGTTACTAATAGTTTGGGCAATGTCCAATCGAACTTCTAACCCAGATAGTCTGGCTGCCGAAGTTGAACGGCGGGTCGTTTGTCCCGACAAAATGCGGCCTACATTGGTTTGCCCGGCTGTTCAATCAGCAATGCCTTGGCAAAATGGAGGCATTATGAATTGGTGGCGGCGCCGAAAACCAAATTGCAATTGGCAGTGTACGCCCTTGCCGTCATCCAGACCATTTCCAAGTTGCGTACCTAGACCTGCTTGTTTAGACAGTGTACCCCGTTGTTTGGTACCTGAACCTGCCAACGGATGGTGTCCTGTTGCCAGCCAGAAACCAATACCAAGTTTAAGACCGGTTCCGTCAGGAATAGTAATTCCACCCATGCCGAAACCATCATATTGTCCTTCAGATCTTGTATGTCCGATGAATTGTATCCAAGTGGAATCTCCGAGTTTTGACAATTGCAATATTTGCAAATGCGGTTCCGGTAGAGTTGCACAGTGATTGGTGATTTATCTTAACAATCCCGTGTCTGGATACGGATACGGGATTGTTTCTAAATAACAAAATTGATTAATTTTCCGGGTATGAAGACAATTTTTCGGATTTTATCGTTATCAAGCCATTTCTTTACCTTAGCACTACTCCTGGCAGTTTGCTCAACATAGTTCTGTTCATTTCCATTTTGGATAGTCATCACAATAGAATCCCTCATTCTTCCGTTGATCTGAATAATAATCGTCACTTCCTCCTCTTTTACAAGTTCAGGATCAAAGGCGGGCCAATGTTGAGTATGAATTGACCAGTTGTGGGTTTTGAGTTGTGCGTTGTGAGTGGTGAGTTGCTTGCCCGCCGGAGCTTTAGCGAAGGTGGGTGGATTGTGAGTTGTGAGTTCTTGATAAAGTTCCTCCGACATATGTGGCGCAAAAGGAGCTAGTAATTTTAGGAAAGATTCAACAGATGAATTACTAACCTGATCTTTTTGATCCATCCACCAGTTGGTGTATTCCATGAGTTTGGCAATTGCCGTGTTATAACGCAATTGCTCCATATCTCGAGACACTCCTTTAATTGTCTTTGCCAAAATCTTTTTACCGGCCTGACTGTCTAAATAACTTTTTTTATTACTGTTATTAGCACTATCATGAACTAATCGCCAGACACGTGAAAGCCATTTGTACATACCGGAAATACCTGTATCCCGGAAATCGCCTCCTGCCTCAAATGGTCCCAGGAACATGAGATATGTGCGAAGTGTGTCAGAACCAAATAACTTGATATATTCATCAGGTATGACAACATTTCCTTTACTTTTGCTCATTTTTGCGCCGTCTTTTATAATCAAACCATGAGCATAAAAACGTTTGAATGGTTCGTCAGGATCAAAACTACCATCTTTTGATTCAGCAACGTCCAACACCCCCCAATCACGAAGCGCCATATAAACAAAGCGGGTGTAAAGCAGATGTAGCACCGTATGTTCAGCTCCACCAATGTAGGAATCAATAGGAAGCCAACGTTTAAGGACCTCTTTGTCCCAAGGTAAATTATTATCTTTTCGGGAAGAATCTTCTTTGTCAGTAAAAGGATAACGCAGATAATACCAACTACTATCTAAAAATGTATCACACACATCTGTTTCCCTCTCAGCCGGACTATTACAATGAGGACATTTAGTTTTATAAAATTCCGGATGTCCGGATAATGGACCTCTTGCTGCGCCTGTTGGTTGCCAATCTTTCACATCAGGCAGAAGAACTGGCAGCTCGCTCTCCGACACCGGATACCACCCGCTTGCCCATAAATTGTCATCCTCGGGTTTGACCCGAGGATCTTTTTGAATAGATTCCCGCTGGAGTTTACCCTCGAGCGTCATCGAGGGCGGGAATGACACATTAATCGATTCTTCAGTATCAAACCAGCTCTTTCCCTCACTTGCACATTTCTCACAATAAATCATCGGGATTGGTGCTCCCCAATAACGCTGCCGGGAAATCAACCAGTCGCGCAGGTGATAAGTAACTATCCGTTTCCCCCAACCTTTTTCTTCTAAATAATCCATCATTTTATTAGTAGCCTGGTGAATTTCCAATCCGTTTAGGAATTCAGAATTTATCATAGTACCAGTTTCTTCCTGTACTTGTTCAGTTTTAGTAATTTCTGAAGTATCACCATCTGCTCCAACCACCACTCGTTTGATAGGTAGTCCAAAACTTTCGGCAAATTCGAAATCGCGGATATCATGGCCGGGAACTCCAACTACGGCACCGGTTCCCACGTTCATTAAAACAAAATCAGACACCCATACAGGCATCCTGTTATCATTCAATTGATTGATCGCATATGCACCGGAAAATACTCCTGTCTTTTTCCTACCTTCTGTAATTCTGTCTTCATTTGACTTCTTTTGAGTCTGTTTGATATATTGTCTAACTGAGTCTTTATACTCTGGGGTAGTAATTTTTTCTATTATAGGATGTTCTGGTGCTACTACGATAAACGTGGCTCCAAAATTCGTATCAGGTCTCGTTGTAAATACTTCAATGTATTCGCTTAAATTTTGAATTTGATATTTAATATTTACACCTTCCTTCTTCCCTATCCAGTTCCTTTGACCTATTTTGACCTTTTCTGTCCAGTTAAATGATGATTTATATGTATTTTGTAGTAGTCTTTCGGCATATTCAGTAATGCGGAAAAACCATTGTTCCAAATCTTTTTTCTCGACTGCATCGCCAGTCCGCTCACATTTACCATCAATCACTTGTTCATCAGCAAGTACGGTTTTGCAACTTGGACACCAGTTGACTGATGCTTTTGCTCTATATGCCAACCCGTGTTTGAACATCTGTACAAATATCCACTGTGTCCATCTGTAATAATCCGGATCATAAGTCTCCAGACTATGCTTCCAATCAAAGCTGTTGCCAATGGCATGAAGCTGGCGATAGAAATTGGTTTGAGAAACTGCAGCATGTTCTTTGGGAGTACGCCCCACCTTGATGGCATAATTTTCACTATGGATCCCAAATCCATCAAGGCCAATCGGTTCAAACACGTCGTAACCTTTCATCCGCATAAATCTACCGTGCACATCAACTCCCGTAAAAGCGTACATATTACCAACATGTAAACCTTCAGCCGACGGATACGGAAACATCATCAGGTTGTAGTAAGGCTTCTTCGCTTTTTGAATATCGGGTGAATACAATCGTCTGGCCTCCCATTCTTTTTGCCATTTAACTTCTAACTCGTGAGGCTTGAAACGCATCGGTAATGGTACTGTCATAGTGAGTATTATAAAGTATTGGGTTCAAAAAGTAACTCTATTACAATTCAGATCAATAGATCAATGTAAATAAAATCTGGCAATCATATAATATAAGTGCTAATATTTTTGGGGCTGACATAACAATGTCTCTATTATAAAAATTTTCTCCCGGGGCAAAATTAAACTAAAAATACATATTGCTTAACTTAATCATAATATCACCGTTTTTGTAGATCTTATTACTTCATAAGTATATCATCTCTCTACCCGTCTTACGCTGGTTTGTCCCGCCAAGCATTATCATTATGAAGATGAAGGCGGGATCAAAGCAGCTTAGAGGGGTATATGGCCGGAACAATTTAAAGTATGTAGGCTACATCTCAGGTGATAACGAAAAAACCACCCGCACGCGAGTGGTTTTTTCAAGTTTGATTAAATCAAAAAAGCTTTACGCCTGTTGACGTTGCTGTCTGAAACAATCATTACAGTATACCGGTCGATCGCCTTTCGGCTCGAAAGGAACTTGGGCGTCTCTACCACAGCTGGCACATTTAACTGTGAACATCTGGCGGTTTGAACGCATTTGATCCTTTTTCTGCCTACGACAATCAGGACATCTGGAAGGTGGATTTGTAAATCCCTTCTGTTGATAAAATTCCTGTTCGCCTGCGGTCCAAGTAAACTGTTTGCCGCAATCACGGCAAGTCAGTGTTTGGTCTTGCATAATAAATAGATGAGGATTAGAAATGTCTCCGTTTAAGAAGTAGTTCTAATCACTCAATTCTTGGTCACCTCCTTTTGCATGAATTCCCAGACTCGGTTTGCTAATCTGGGAATCCGAAAAGGCACCAGAATTGAGCGACTTCGAGAGTACTAGGTACAAGGGAGTATAACAGAAAATTTAAAAGAAGCAAATTTTTGTACGGGTCATTGACTTTAATAAGACATATGTAATATAAAAAAAGTACTTAATTTTATGGCAAATTATAAACGACTAAAAGGACAATGCCACGCCTCCAACAACCAAATAGAGTTTTAGCCCCAAAAACAAATCGTTCAGATAAATATGCCTTGCTGAGCGTTTCCGATAAATCTGGTATTACAGATTTTGCAAGATCACTTGATGCCTTAGGTTTTAGAATCATTTCAACTGGTGGAACAGCAAAAGCACTTATAGACGAGGGCTTAAATGTTGTGCCGATACAAGACATTACGGGTAACCCAGAAAGCTTTGATGGTAGGATGAAAACCATTAGTTTTCAGGTAGAGAGTGGTATTTTATACGATCGAACAAATCCTTCACATGTCCAGCAAGCAGAAAAATTAGGCGTAAAGAAGATAGATATAGTCGTAGCCAATCTTTACCCTTTTGAACAAACAGTGCAAAACTCTAACGTTACTCTGGATCAAGCGGTAGAAAGTATTGACGTGGGTGGCCCAACAATGGTGAGAGCTGCAGCAAAAAACTTCAAAAATGTTTTAGTAATTGTTGATCCTAATGACTATGGAAGCGTAACTGGAGCTTTGGAAGCAGGTTCTGTTGACGACAAATTGAGGCAAGATTTAGCAGCAAAAGCATTTGACCATCTATCATTTTATGACGCTCAAATTGCCAGACATTTGAGGAGTGAACAATTTCCTGCAGAGATTGCTTTACCAGGTCGGAGATCAATTGACCTCCGTTATGGAGAAAATCCTCATCAAAAAGGAGTTGTTTATTTTGAGCCAAACACAAACTCTCCACTTAGAAATTTGCAAAAACTCACTGGGAGAGAGCTTTCATATGTTAATTTTACAGATATAGCTGCGGGGCTTGAATCAGTAAGAGTTTTTAAAGAGCCAACTGCAGTTGTGATCAAACACAATAGTCCTTCTGGGATTGCATTTGGTAATTCATCTGCTGAATCACTTATGCGTGCTGTTGCTGCAGATCCTGAATCAGCGTTTGGTGGTGTCATAGTTCTTAATCAACCTCTTGATATTGAAACAGCACAGACTTTTGCTTCATTCAAAGAAGAAGATGGAGTTCTAATAGATATTGTTGCAGCCCCCAATATAACTGATGAAGCTAAGGATTTTATAAGGCAAGTTCGTAAAAGCACTGGGATTTATATGTTTGGCGAAATACCTCAACAAAGATCAAATTCTCGTCATTTAAGATTTTTTGATGGTGGATTTGTTATGCAAGACTGGGATGATAATACAGAAGCAAATTTCCAAAATTGGAAAGTTGCTGGCGGGATTGATCCAACCCCTGAACAATTAGAACAAATGCGAACTGCTTGGAAGTTTATCGGCCGGATTCGCTCTAATTCAATTATCATTGTTGATAAAGACATACCGATGACACGAGGCATTGGTTCTGGACAAACATCACGCGTAAGAGCTACTAAGATTGCTCTTGAGCAAGCGGGAGAACATGCAAAAGGTGCTGTTCTTGCAAGTGATAGTTTCTTTCCTTTTGATGATTCTGTAAAGCTAGCATCTGAATATGGTATAAGTGCAATAATTCAACAAGGCGGATCAATCAATGACAAAGCTTCAATAGAAGCTGCAAATGTAGCAGGCATTCCTATGGTTTTTACTGGTGAGCGTAAGTTTTGGCACTGATTTCTACTAAATAACTCCACTCTCTAGTCTTGAAGCAAAATCTGTTGCAGCTTCCCTAAGCGAACGCACGAATACTAAATTGTCGGGCAAAAAATTCCACAGGTGTGGACCCGAGGGGAATCGAACCCCTAATCTCTTCAATGCCATTGAAGCGCGATAACCGTTACGCTACGAGCCCATTAACGCAGACTTCATTATAAATCAAATCAGCTAGTGATTCCAATTCAAATTGTATTTTTCTATCAAAATAATCTACTCGTAGTACCCCCATATAATTAGATTTCTTTGTTGGTTTACCTTTAGTTCGAGGATCAATTCGACTTTTATAAAATAAATATTGGGGAATTCCTGTTGTGTTTTGCCAATAATTTTCAAGAGTTTTGATGTCTTGATCTGCTCTACATTGAATAGTGCAACGAATTTTCTCAAGTTTGAAGTCAAAACAATATTTGAGAAATTGCAAAAATAACAATATTATTTTGGGATTTGAACTTCCCAGATAAAAATTCGCACTCGTCTTGGGATTATATTTTGAAGCTTCTCCCAAACAAAGCATGGCTAACGCAATTTTGGCGGTATTTACATTTTTGATTCCTACTACAATAGGAACATTGATTGATTTTATATATTTGAAAAATTCTTGTCGCTTTTGTTGATTATTTTTAAAAGCTTGATCACGAGCTTTTTTAAGATTCGACTCATTAAGTCTTTTTACTTTTTCTTGATAATTTGAAGGTAAAACAATATCCTTAAACCAAAATGATAATGTGCTTTTTGTGGGTGAGACATTTAGGATCGATTTAATTTCAGAGTAAGTTGCCCCTTTTGCTCTCAATCTACGAGCTTCTGATTTTATTTTAGAGGAGAATCTTTTCATCAATATATCGTACCATAGAGCTTATCCATGTGCAATGAATAAATCAATCTCTTCAAATTCAAAACTGTGGACCTACCGAGAATCGAACTCGGATCTCTGCAATGCGAATGCAGTGTTCTACCGTTGAACCATAGGCCCAAGATTAAGTTTTAGGTTGTAAGTTGTATGTTATAAGTTCAAAAGGGATATTATACGTCATTTACCAACCTACAACTTATAACTAATAACATACAACTATTTGATGAATCCAAGTGGATTTAGAAGAACGCCACCTTTGCGAACTTCAAAATGAAGATGTGGGCCTGATGACCTGCCGGTTGAACCCATCTTACCGATTACAGAACCTTTGGAAACAGCTTGACCAATGCTCACATATATATCTGACATATGACCATAAAGAGTTTGGTATCCGTTATTGTGGTCAATAATCACATGGTATCCATATCCGAAACGCCCATATTCCACTAGGATTACTTTGCCGGCATCTGCAGCTAATATCGCAGGCAGATCACGATTGGCGATGTCTACCGCCATGTGGTATGACACCGGCCGTTGGCTAATCACCCCTTGAGTAGGCCAAGTAAATTGGCCGTCACCGGCTGATTGACCGACTTGAGCAATAAGCTGGGGTATATATACAGGTTTTGCTTTGGGCATCACACCGTCAGGAACGACCAATGGTTGCCCCGCAGTCAGAGCAAACGTATCCAAATCGGCGAAATCATTAAACGGCCAGTTAAGTATTTTTTGCGCGTCAGTTTGGTATTTTTTGGCAATTGAATAAATTGTCTCACCTCTGGTTACTTTGTGTACTATCCCGGTAACCGGCGGAATCGAAAGATCATTTCCCACAGTCAATTTATCCCCTTTTAAATCCGGATTGAGCCAGCGGATACTTTCTATAGAAACACCAAACTCTTCAGACAGACTACCTAATGTATCGCCTTCAACTATTACATGAATAAGAATGCTGTCACGCGGCTTCGAAGATTCTTCTGTAGAAAATTCTTGGTTATCGAGAGATGACAAAACTGCTGACGGTGGAATAAAGTTTTCCAATCCTTGAGCTGCTTGCGAAGGGTATGAAGTCGCGATAATCGGAGCTATTACAATGCCGACACCAATCAAAGAAAAAAATGAGGAATGGAGGAACGGCCGTTGATAGATGCCGCGTTTCGTAACTAAGAAACTAACAACAATATCCTTTTTTGCCTCAAGCCAAACCCATCCCTGATAACCGCGTTTCTGTACATAATGTGCGGCTATTCGGATGAATTCACCAAATTCACGTACCCAACTAATCGCTCTTTGCACGACATACATGATAGGTTAAACTACCAGATTTGCATGGGAGTGTCAAAGCATCCTAACTATACCTTAATGGATCAGTTTCTATTTGAGGAAAACATATGCCCTATAGTTCAGCTATGAAAAAGGTATTTATGGACCTCCGGAGGCCAAACTTGCCAAAAACTCTTCATTGTTCTTAGATTTTGATAACCTATCCATAAGAGCTGCGGTTCTCTCAGAAGAATCATTTATTAAAAGCAGCATGTTCCTGAGTGTTACAATGCGCTTTAATTTTTCTTCATTTAAAAGCAGTTGTTCCTGGCGTGTTCCTGATTTCTCCACATCTATTGCTGGAAATATCCGCTTCTCCGCAAGAGCACGGGATAGGTGTAATTCCATGTTACCGGTGCCTTTGAATTCTTCGTAAATCAGGTCATCCATACGAGAACCAGTCTCTACGAGCGCAGTCCCAATGATAGTCAATGACCCACCTTC
>CAYHKY010000041.1:0-12950 GCA_964357355.1 uncultured Gammaproteobacteria bacterium
ATTATAGCCTACATACTTGAATTTGTTCCGGCCATATACCCCTCTAAGCTGCTTTAGTCCCGCCTTCATCTTTATAATGATAATGCTTGGCGGGACAAACCAGCGTAAGACGGGTATACTGGTAGGATTAAGCTATCTATGTTAGATTAGTTATATATGAGTAAGTGGCGGCTTGCCAATGATTTATATCTCTGGGCAATCATCTATTTTGGAGTAACAACCATCTTAAAATGGGGATTAGCACCGCAGCTGCAAATTTTACTTTATTTGACAGGTGCGGTTATCGGACTTTATCTTTTGGACATTCTTGAAAAACTTTTTAAGACTCCCATTACTGTACTCAAGACCGTTTATACTCAAGCAATCCTCACTGTAGCAACTGTATTTGTGTTGACTTCATCCGGAAGTTTGCTGGGTAGCGGGGTGGTGCTATTTATCAATATGCGCTATTGGTATTTGCAATACCGGCAATGGGTCGAGACCAAGTCTTTGGCTTCTTGGTTTACCGCGGTTCCACAACAGGCGACCCAGCGCAATTATCTTTACGCAGTGGGAATTGTTTTTGGAATTGAAACATTGTTATTTGTGCTTATATGAGCATGATCACCAAAATCAGGCAACAGCTTAAGGAACTTGGGTTTCGTCCGCACATTCGTCAGGAAATTGAGCGGATGGGGATAGAATTAACAGTTTGCCAGCTTATCGTGGTAGTTTTGTCTATTATCTCGGTCGTATTTCTCTTCGTGCCGTTTTTATTTCTGCAGGATGTGAGATTTATGATATTTTTCTTCATTTTGAGCATTGCCACTCTCTTGATCGGTATTTGGTTTTGGGTACATCAGGCAGAAATTTGTGAGCATCCTGAAGATATTGTCGAATAGTTGCCTATGGTAGATAAGCAAAGTACACTGTGGCGGTATTTGTCAGGTCCACAAAAGGATTTGATTCAACAGGGGTTTTACCTTCTTGAAGATACAGGGACTCATACACCCATTCATCCCGTTAGTGATTATTCATATCTCGTGTTTCCTTTTGCCAAAGCTTATGAGGGATTTCTGAAGCAACTCTTTTTGGATTTGCAGCTCATAAAAAAATGGCAGTATGAGAATGACCATTTTCGCATCGGCAAAATTTTGTCTCCTGAAATGGCTAAAACTTTACGGCGTAATTCGATATACACTCAACTGACAAACCGGTTAGGCAGTTCCGAAATACCAGATGAATTGTGGAATACATGGAAGCAGGGACGAAATTTGATTTTTCATTACTTTCCGCACAATATAAAAGCAATCACATTGCCGCAAGCAGAGGAGTTGATCGAAGAATTTATACGGGTGATGCAACTTGCCGTTGATGTATGTCACGCAGTTGAGGCTTAATGTGGCATTATGATATAGCCAACTTGCTTGATTTTGTGAGGCCATAACTCCTTCTAGACTGATCCGTCTGCTGACGGATACAGTAAGAAGGGTATACATTTGACTTATGGATGAAACTAAACTCAGAACCCTTAATAAGACATACTTTATTTGGAGTGGAGTACTGATCATCTGGTCCTTGTACCGGGTTTATATTAGACTTCCAGAATGGGTAGATGATTTCGTTATTAAACCTGTGGTATTTGTGCTGCCTGTTTTATTCTATGTCATCTATCGGGAACGGCGTCCGCTTGCTTCTATAGGATTGACACTGGGAAAGTTTTTCCGTGATGTGTATCTGGGGTTGGGATTTGGGATGCTGTTTGCGCTTGAAGGGTTGGTTGCCAATTCAGTCAAACATGGTACATTCTCATTTGCCCCTCTCATTCCCATAACAGGGGGGCAACTTATACTTGCAGTAGTTCTGGCTCTAGTAGCAGCGGGGAGCGAAGAAGTGCTTGTACGCGGATTTTTCTACACCAGGTTGCGGGATGGCTACGGGAGTGAAATGAAAGCACTTGTCATATCAACTGCCATGTATGTCCTGCTTTTGGTGCCTGCGATATTCCTTATCAGCAGATTGGTGGGAATGACTTTGTTTGTTTTTGTTCTGACTAATATCGTTATGTCGCTGGCCAACACGCTGATATTTTCCGAAACCAAGACGCTGACAGTCCCCATACTTATCCACGCTTTCTGGAACATGGCCGTGGCGCTATATTTATGATATACTCAAAATTATTACACGTTAAATAACCGCGTCGTAACCTTCTGATTTTATAGTTGATAATATTTTCTCAACTTGCATTTGAATCGGGTCAAATTCCACTTCCACTTTTTGCTCGGCGTAGCTGGTTTTGGATGATTTGACGCCTGGAAGTTCTTCCAAGACAGTATCAATTAAAACAGAACAAGCAGTGCAGTGCATACCGGAAAGTTTGAGAGTTATTTTCTTCATAATTAAATAACTTCAATCATCCCCGTAAACATGCCCATGCTGCAGGTAAAAGGTACGTTACCTTTGGCTAGTGCGGGGAGTTCGACAGGAGTTGAGCCGGTTGTCGGTAATATTTTTTGGATACCCAGTGTAGGGAAGGTGACTGCCAATGAACAACCCTGGGTTTTATTCGTCACAAAATTAACGGTTGCGGGAATGCCGGATTTTAATGTCATCCTCTCAGGTTCATAGCCTGTGGCATAAACCGTGATCGTGGCAGATTGTTTGTTACCCGTAATTGTGGCAGTACCAAGTGTTTGGACATCTTTTCCGGTTGCGGTATTCCAAAATTCTTTAAGCGAAAGCGGTGATCCGGCCAGAGTCAAACCATTGTCAATTGCAAATATTCCCAGTAATAAAACCAGTGTAGCTGCAACGGGAAAGACATATTTTTCCAACGATTGGGAAAATTTGGTGGCTAAACTACCCAAAACGAAAAATAGTGGAGCCGTACCCATAGTAAACGCAAACATGGTTGCAGCACCCAGCAGTGGATTACCCGAACCTATTGCCTGAATTTCCATGGCCTGAGTTGTACCGCATGGCAGAAATACTGTCGTAAGTCCCAGAATCAAAGGTGAGAAATAGGAACCAGATTTGGCGTTATTTCGCATGAGTTTGAAGACTGCTTTTGGAGGGGTCAAGACAAACCGGCGGAATATGGGATGCACATCAAGCATTCTAAGAGCAGTCACAACCATAAAAATACCCACCATGAACTGGATGGCTATTTGGGCAGTGATAGAAAGTTGAAACATTGATCCCAGCCATCCCAAAAGAAACCCTACAAAAGTATAAGCGGTAACTTTTGCTCCCAGAAAAATTGCAGTCGGCAGCAGAGTTGATTTCCATGACTGGTCCTGACTCCCGCGCTGTGCAGTGATTGCCGTTGCAAGGAGGCCTCCCTGAAGCGCCAGGCAGGTAAAGCCACCAGTTGTCAGTCCTGTTAAAAAAATTAGCCAGAAGTTCATATTTTCATTATACAATACAATTATACATTCGCAGCTGAACCTATTTTAACTTCCTAACAAATCAGGAATGGCTGCTGCTTCTATAATTTTGTTTTTCTTAAAAAATTTGCATTTGTTACAACAGTGATTGAACTACCGGCCATCGCGGTTTCGGCAATCAGGGGATGCAGTAGTCCCAAGAAAGCCGAAGGAATAGCCAGGACATTGTAGGCAAATGCCCAGAAAAGGTTTTGTTTGATTTTGGAAAATGCAGCGTTTGAGAGTCTGATTGCTGACACTAATAAGGTTAATTGTCCTCTGACCAGTATGATATCACCTGATTCAATCGCGATGTCTGTGCCAGTACCCATAGCAATTCCCACGTCAGCCTGAGTGAGGGCAGGGGCGTCATTGATACCGTCACCGACAAACGCTACGCGCATTGGTTGTGAGTTGCCGGCCCGCCGGAGAGGCGGGTGGGTTGTGTTGGCCAAAGGCCGATCAGCCTTTGGCTGAAGTGGTGAGTTATTTTGTTGTAATTTTTTAACAATTTCCGCCTTGTCTTGGGGTAAAACATGAGCGAATACGTATTCTTTTGGAATGCCGACTTGGGCGGCAATAGCTTCTGCAGTTCTCAGATTGTCTCCCGTAACCATAAATACCTGGTAGCCTAATTTCTGTAACTGTTTTATTGCTTGATTGCTATCTTCTTTGACCGTATCGGCGATTGCAATTGAGCCTTCATAAACAGCGTTAATTGCTATATGTATGACAGTTTTGCCTGCAGATTCGAAGGTTTGCATCTGTGATTCAAGATCAGGTGCAATAGGTATATTATGGTGTTTAAGTAACTTGAAGGTACCAATAATCACCGGTTGATTGTCAATTTTGGCAAAGACACCGCCTCCCGGGATAGCTTGAAATTCTTCGACCTTGTTAAGGGTTAGATTTTCTTCTCTGGATTTATTTAGTATTGCATGGGCGAGAGGATGTTCACTGCCCTGTTCGGCAGAGGCCGTCAACTGAAGTAATTCCTTTTTTAATTGGTCATCCTCGGGCTTGACCCGAGGATCTATTTGTATAGATTCCCGCTTTCGCGGGAATGACATACGGGACGGGAATGACAATTTATTTGGAATAATGTCAGTTACTGCTGGTTTGCCCTGGGTGATTGTGCCAGTTTTGTCCAAAACGATGGCTTTGATATCTTTCATAGTCTGGAGCGCCGCGCCTTTTCTGATCAAAATCCCGTGTTCTGCACCTAACCCCGAAGCAACCATGAGCGCAGTAGGTGTCGCCAGACCGAGAGCGCAGGGACATGCGATGACCAAAACAGAAATTGTGGCAAATAATGCCTGAGAGAACGGAGACACAGCGCCAATCATTAACCAAGGAAAAAATGGCGTAAGTTGCATTGTTATATAACCTAGATTTTGAGGAAAGGCCAGCCAAAGAGTAAAGGTAAAAATGGCGAACATGAGGATAAAGGGGACAAACACTCCGGTAACGTGGTCGGCAAATTCCTGAATGGGGATGCGCGTCCCTTGGGTTTCTTCAACGAGTTTGATGACTTGCGCGAGAAAGGTAGATTCACCAACTTTGGTGATTTTTATTTGCAGTAGTCCATCCTGATTAATTGTCGCACCAAGTACAGTGTCTCCCTCTTTTTTGGATACGGGCAAACTTTCACCGGTCGCCATTGATTCATCAATTGACGATTGGCCAGAGGTGATAATACCGTCGGTAGGGATTTTCTCACCGGGCCGTACAACCATAATATCGTTAATCTGAAGTTGCTCAGCTGCGACTTCGCGTTCTTCATTGTTGATGAGAATGCGGGCGGTTTTGGCTCCCAACTCAAGTAACCGTTTGATGGCTTGCGAGGCTTTTCCTTTTGCTTGGGCCTCGATATATCTACCAGTCAAATGAAATGCCATGATCATCGCCCCGACTCCGGCATAGTTTGCGACTTGATCGGTCATAAGAGCCAGAGGTCCTGTCATGAAGGCTGCCATAGTTCCCAATGCGATCAGCGTATCCATGTTAGCGACACGTCTCGTTAAAGCTTTGAATCCGGTTTTCAGGGTTGAGAGTCCTGGCCCAAAAAGGGGGATGAGGGCCAAGATTATCTGACCGGCATTGAATACTTCCATAGAAGGCCAGGGGCCGATGATCATTTCTGCTATCATCCAAAAGGCAAGGGGAATGGCAAAAGCCCAAGCAAGAAGCATCCGGTGTTTTGATTCTTTAAGTTCCAGAAGAGCAGGATCAATATTAGTTGTGGGTTGTGAGTTGTGGGTTGTGGGTTGAGGGAGTTTATTTTCTCTAAGACCATACCCGATCGCTTCAACTTCTTGTTTTGCTTTTGCTTCATCTAAGTTACCTTCATGTTCAATATAGGCTTTGTTAATTAAAAAGTTAGATTCAACCTGAGTGACTCCGGGGACTTTTTTGAGTGCCCGGTTGACCAATTTGACGCACGAAGCACAGTGCATTCCGGTGATATCAAGGGTTGTTTTCATATTAATCCTTTACGACTATTTTTCCGTGAAACATGTTCATGCCGCAATGAAAGGGAAATTCACCTGTGTTTTTTGGTTCAAGATTGATTTCAATTTCCTGATTCAAAGGTAAGGATTTTTTGATTTTAAATTCAGGGATGACAATCTCTTCCAGACAGTCAGAAGGATCACTCCGCGTGATTTTAAGCGTTACTGATTGATTTTTTTTGATAACTATCGTCGATGGGGAATATCCAGCATCAACTTTGACAGCAATACTTGTACCTGAGATTTCGGCGATTTCTTCTTTTTTGCCAAAAAAATACCAGGCGACAAAAAGAATAAGGCCTGCACCGGAAAGTAGCGTAATGATTTGTTGAACCGGAGTCATTGTTTTTTGACGATCTTCATTACTTCCGCAATTATTTGTTTGCTGTTACCTTTTTTAATTTCCTCAGCCATGCAGGTTTCCATATGGTTTTTGAGAATAGAATCATCTACCCCTTTGAGAGCTGCCTGGACAGCTTGAGACTGATGGATAATGTCGATACAGTATTCATCGTTTGTAACCATCTCAATCACTTGATTAAGATGGCCCCGGGCAATTTTGAGTCGGTGAAGCAGTGAGTGTTTGAGTGAATTATCTTTTGGAATTCCTTTTGGCATATTACCTTTCTGATAAGATTAATTTGTTTAATCCCTAGGTAGGGGATTAAGTAATTGTAAACTTTTCGTTTACATAAGTCAAGACTGTTCAAACAAACAAAAATGATGTATTTTTAATAAAAGACCGTGCAGTAAATAAGTACAAACAATTTTAGGAGGTAAAAAAATATGCATATCACCGTAACTGATAGTGAATTTGATGCTAAAGTTGTCAAAAGTGACAAACCAACTCTGGTAGACTTTTGGGCCGAGTGGTGCGGACCTTGCCGGATGCAGAACCCAATCCTTGAGGAATTGGACCTGGAACTTGGCGACAAAGGGATAATTGCCAAAATGGACGTTGATGCCAATCCGCAGGTACCGGGCCAATACGGGATCATGTCGATCCCCACCCTGATGCTTTTCCACAAAGGGCAGATGGTTAAGAGTTGGATTGGTGTTCAGAGTAAGGAAGTATTAAAGAGTGAGTTTGATAAGTTAATGAGTTAAGCCAATTTGAGGTGGGGGATGCGGGAGAAATGGCGTTTATTTGCTGTTACTAATGTTAAATCATGTTTAAGTGCAGTAGCTGCAATGAACAGATCAAAATCATCCAGTTTTTGACCAAGTCGCTCAAATTTAATCTTGAGTCTTACTTGTTGTTCTATGATCATTTGTGTTAGGGGGAGAATTTGAAGTTGAAAATCCTCGATAAAGTCAGTAAACACCATTATTTTTTTAGGATTTCCGCCTTTTTCAATACCATAAAGGACTTCGCCATATGTAATAACACTTAAATTCATTTTTTGAGACAGATCAATATTGATGTCGGCTTTTTGATGTAAGTGAGAAATGATTACATCCGAGTCAAGCAGGTATTTCATAGGTTGATTTTTTTAAAGCGGCGTCCACTGAAGAAACGAAACTTTTTAAAATCTAATGAAAGTTCCGGAATAGTACCTGCATATTTCTCCCAGACTTTATTTAAATCTTTTTTGGGTTTTGATTTTACCGGGGGAGAAAGTTCCGCAACTATCTTGCCATGTTTTTCGATTAGAGCTGTTTTCTTCTCGTATCGAACTCGATTGAGCAGATCGGAAAAGTTCTGTTTGGCTTCGGTTGCGGAAATGGTAAAAGTATCCATAATAAATACAGTATACACAAAATGATTAAAATAGTCAAATTGTACAAAATGACCTTTTTATGGTTTTGTAATATCATAGAAAATTATATATACTGTTGGATATGCATGATGTAATTATTCTCGGTACAGGGCCGGCGGGATATACGGCAGCGCTTTATTCTTCACGGGCATTTTTGAAGACTTTCATGTTGACAGGTCCGCAGGATGGAGGACAGCTGACTATCACTACCGAAGTTGATAATTACCCCGGGTTTGCCAATGGAATATTAGGTCCACAGCTTATGGAAGAAATGAAAAAGCAGGTGGGGAGATTCGGGACGGAGATAAAACTTGAAACAGTGTTAAGCGTCAAAAGTGAAGGGTTAAATAAAGGGTTTATTGTTGAGACTGCAGAGAAAAATGAATATGAAGCAAGAGCAATAATTGTAGCTACTGGGGCTTCAGCCAAATATTTAGGCTTGCCTTCTGAGAAAAGGTTAATGGGCAAAGGCGTATCAGCCTGTGCGACATGTGACGGATTTTTTTTCAAAAACAAAGAAGTCGTTGTAGTTGGCGGGGGCGATACGGCGATGGAGGAAGCGAATTTCCTCACCAAGTTTGCGACAAAAGTTACAATTATCCATCGGCGTGAGGAATTTCGGGCATCAGCTATCATGCTTGAACGGTCGAGAAAAAATCCTAAGATAACATTAATTACTAATAAAATTATTGAGGAAGTTTTGGGTGAAAATGCAGTTACCGGGGTCAAATTAAAAGATACTAAAAGCGGGGAAGTAAGTGAAATGCCGACGCAAGGATTTTTCCTGGGCATAGGACATCAACCCAATACGTTGTTTCTCAAAGATACGATAGAAATTGACGAAAAAGGATATATTAAATTACATAAATCTGAGTCACCATTGGATCCCCAATCCCGGACTTCTGTTGCAGGAATATTTGCCGCCGGTGATTGCGTTGATCCCCGTTACCGCCAGGCAGTCGTGGCTGCCGGCATGGGGTGTATGGCGGCGATGGATGCCGAAAAGTGGCTGGAAGAAAATCCCTAAGCTGTTTTCAAAAATCTTGTTTAATAATATAGATTTGACGTAATGTATTAATTACATGCGATTATTTTTGGTACTGTCGTTCCTAGTAAGTAGTTTTTTTATAATCTCTGTTCCGGTTCAGGCAACAACAGTCCAGGACCTGATTCAAGTAATACTAAATTGGTTTAAAACAGGCAGTACCGACAAAAATTTTGATGCAAAAACTAATTCATTGGACGCAGCCCAGGTGATAAGAAATTTTTCCCCTCTGCCTTTACCAACCGGTACTTCTACGACTGTTAAAGCATTTCCGGGAGCTGTGGGGTTTGGGACGCAAACGCCAGGCGGACGTGGCGGAAAAGTTTATGAGGTGACACACACCAAGGACACGATTGACAAAAACAGCCCGGATTATCGAGGTAGTTTTAGAGAGGCGATTGAGGCCAGTGGAGTGCGGATTGTAGTTTTTAGGACAGGAGGATATATCATTGGCCACGACCAGTTTACTATCAAGAATCCATTTATCACGATAGCCGGACAGACTGCGCCAGGTGATGGTATCGTGATCCGTAACGGCCCGTTGGTTGTGGCAACGCACGATGTTATCATCAGAGGAATGCGGGTGAGAATAGGCGATGATCCGGCCGGTACAACGACTACTACGCGTGATGGGATTGCTGTTTCGGGAACCCGGGCACTGGTTGGGACGACTGTCAATAACATAGTAATTGATCACTCATCAATATCCTGGGGTCTGGATGAAAATATCAACACCTGGACAGACAAAGTGCATGATGTGACGATATCTTGGAGCATAACCAGCGAGGCTTTGTATGACAGTATTCACGTAGATGAAGGACAGCCTGCTGGAGCATATGCACCACATAGTATGGGGATGCTGATTGGCCATGACGGCAAACGAATTTCCATGCACCACAATTTGATTGCTCATGCCGCAGACAGGACTCCTTGGATGCAGGAAGGGACTACGAGCGAATTTGTAAATAATGTGATATATAACTGGGGTGGAGGTCAATGGCCGGCTAAGTATTCCGGATTGGGCGATATAGTCTTGGCTGATACAGTAAATAATTTTATCAAACGCGGTACTAATTCAACTACAACATCAAGATTATCAATTTTATTGAGTAGTAATTTGGCCGTTGGGAGCAAGGTGTATGTTAAAGGGAATATGTTTTATGATCAGTCTCACCAGTTTGTCGGACAAGATTTAGTGTCGGATGGTTCGACAAGTAATTCAAACTATAGGAGTATGACACCTGCGTTTGGGAGCGGGCAAATAATTGTGCAGACAGCAACCCAAGCATATGAGGATGTGCTTGGTAGTGTGGGAGCCATAGCACCTAAACGGGATGGAGTAGATAGCTACATTGTGAGTTCGGTAAGGAATGGTACTGGGACAATTATAGATTGCATTATGACATGCAATGAGTCCTCAGACCGGCGGAATTTCCACCAGGGTTGGCCGATATATAATACAGGTGTCGCACCTGTAGATTCTGACCGTGACGGTATACCTAATAGTTGGGAAACGACACATGGTCTAAACCCTAACGATGCTAACGATGGAAACCAGTTAGCCCCAAGCAGGTATACTTGGGTGGAAGAATATATTAATTCGCTTATTTAAAATTTTCAATTTTATATGACCCATGATTGTATCTGTTGTTAGATTATGATGATTGGAAGAAATCTGAAAATATGTGTGTTATAGTGCCTTTGAAAGTTACAGAAGTTTCCGGAAATTTCGTCAGACTGGAAGATGGCAGGTGTGTAAAAACCGGTGACGTTGAAGTGAAAACCGGTGATTATGTTGAGGTTTACGCCGATTTGGTACTTAATAAAATATCTCAAAACGACGCCCTGGCCCGCCGGCAGTTGCTTAAGAACATCAGCTGATTTATAATATATCTCTATGCGTAAAGGAATTTATTTGGTACTTCTGACCACGGTTATCTCCGGTTTCTCTATTTTTGCCAACAAAATATTTGTTTCGCAGACTAATCCTTTGGTGTTTACGACAGTCAGAAATATTGTAGTCGGAGCCATATTGACCGGGGTTTTGGTGAAGCTTAATTTACTTCGGGAACTTAAGTCACTTAAAATAAAAGATTGGTTGAAACTGTCATTTATCGGTATCTTTGGCGGGGGAGTCGCGTTTGCACTTTTCTTTTCGGGACTTTCACAGATCGGAGCAGTACCTGGAAACCTCATTCACAAAACACTTTATTTATGGGTTGCACTTTTGGCAGGACCATTTCTGCATGAAAAATTGACGTTCCGGCAAATGATCGGATACGGATTCATTTTTTGGGCGACGTTTTTCATGACAGGTCCAGCTCAATTTCAATTGAATCAAGGGAGTCTGATGATTTTAGGTGCAACTATATTGTGGGCAGTTGAAAATATTATCGCCAAATTAATTCTGAAAAATATCCCTTCCCAGATCGTCGGTTGGGCGCGGATCGTCATCGGAATTCCGGTTTTATTTGCGATCGCTTTATTTTTGGGTAAAGGGCAATTGTTTATTGATGCTAGATCCTATACATTTCTACCCATTCTTACCAGCGCACTATTTCTTAGCGGATATGTCCTGTCGTGGTATGCGGGACTTAAACTGCTTCCGGCATCAGTGGCGACGTCTATCCTGGTTCTGGCGCCGATTATTACAACTATTTTATCCGGTGTATTTATAACCCGCATACCATTTTCATCACCACAAACGTGGTCATTTATTTTTATGACTGTGGGAGTAGTGTTGATTGCTATAAAGAGGAAACTTCCAATGATTTTAAGATTCCCGTCTGTGCGGGAATGACTTACGGGGTGGGAATGTTAACATTAATTGTATGACTTTTGATCCTCAGGGATTGGCCACATGTGCCCGTTACTCATTTGCACCAAATTCACTTCATTACTGTGGCCCGGAAAAGCAGGTTGATATGCATGCGTATGTGTCACAAGGCACGGTCGATAAAGGACTGTATGAAATCCTTAACCGCTTTGACACTTTATATAAATACTTGGAACTCATTGGAATTGAAAATAATATCGGTGATCCGTTTGACCCCCGAGTCGTTGAAGCGTATTGGTTGGGGAATGACTTGCTGCATAAAACCAAATACCAGCCGATGGCAAAGTTGTTGGGTGATGGGTTGCAGTTGAAAAAAAAGTTAAAGCCAAAACAGTTTAACTCAACACTTTCCAAACTTGATCATGGAGTAGCACACCATACGTTCCATGTGTTAAACATTTTTCGCCGCACCGGACACCTCCCAATTGCGCATACTTTGGATACGATGGATGAGTGTAGGATTAGTTGGGGAAAAGTGAAAAAATTTACGAATTACGAATTACCAATTACGACTGAAAAAAAGGGATTCATAAAATTGCAAGTAGAAATCATTCCCTTGATTTATTCACACGATCGATTGGATTTAGGGAAACAAGAGATAAGGGAAGTTTTGAGTGTCGGATTGGTTCCGAAAGTTGGAGAGTGGGTGAGTGTACATTGGGGGTATGTATGTGAAGTACTTGGCGCGCGCCAAGTGAAGAATTTGGAGTATTATACTAAGTTAGCGATACGGTTAGCGAACCGAACTTAACTGGCTCGCCATTAATTAATTCAATAAATTTATGAAGATATATATTATCGGAAATCCTTTGGTAAAAGAAGACAGTCTGCCGCTTAAATTATTACCCAAACTGCGTAAGTCGTTTCCTAAAATAATATTTGAAGAAGCTGACCCCAACGAAAATTTTGTTCCGGAAGATGGAAGTGTGATTGTTGATACAGTTGTTGGGATCAAAAAAGTTCAATTGTTTGACAATATCGAAGATTTTGTCCGGACCCGGTCAGTTTCTCCACATGATTATGATTTAGGGTTTCATTTGCGGTTGATGTTAAAACTAGGGAAAATCAGAAACGTAAAAATTCTCGGAGTTCCGTTTGACTTAACGATTAGTAAGGTAGCAAAAAAGTTAAGTCAACTGTTAAATCAATTTACTTCCACTTAATCTTCAGGAAATGGGAAGCGCACGACATACAGGGGTCATAGGCGCGGATAATTTTTTCAATTTCCTGCGACATTTCTTCCTTGGGTTGGTCAATATTGGCGGAAACATATTCACGAATCGATTGTTCGATTCCGAGCTGGTTTTGGCCGGTAGGTACAATGATCGTACCCTTTTTGATTTTGCCGTTAGTCGTCAACTCCATTTTGTGGAAAAGGGTTCCGCGGGGTGCTTC
>CAYHKY010000042.1:0-12791 GCA_964357355.1 uncultured Gammaproteobacteria bacterium
GAGATTGTTGTAGGGTTCAATACCCTGCCAGCTCTGCTGCAGGGTTATTTATTTTGGATATCTGGCTCCTTATTATCTGCAGTCGGCATTATTCCTTATAGGTACGCTTTTCTGGTTTGCCTCGGAAGCTATATTCCAAGTACGACTCCCTTTCTGGACTGCAGTCTGGGGATGGTCATTGGTATTGACCAATCTCCTCAGCCTCCCCCTGATGAATACAGTGGGCATGTTTCTTGAGGAATCTGAAGAAAAAGATTTCCTGGGTATTTTCTCCTTTATATTTCTGACCTATATAATTGCACCTTTCCAGGCCTATGCTTCAGTCAAAGGCTTCCTGGAAAGAACTGAAGGTCCCTGGTTCAGGACCCCCAAGACGGGGAAGATAACGGATACATTGCATCGAGGTGGAATTTTCCGCTGGTTGGGAGGATTTTTTCCTATATTTTATCCAGGTGAAAAAAATACAGTGAAGACGCAGAATTTATCTACGTCTTTATATCTTAAAAGAGGCTTCGCATTTATACCAAATCATTCAAGATCAGTGCCTAGAAAGAAATCCCGTTGGATTGCTAGGACAGCATTAGTGGTACTATTGATGTTTTCTACAAATTTGTATTTCAATTCCCAAAAAATATCTATAAAAGGGCAACAAATAGCAATAGGAAATGGCTTGCCAATAATAAAAAACCAAAAGAGTGATTTACCTAGAAAAGATTTTCGTTTGAGCGAGTTGCCGGCATTCAATTATAAAATTGATAAATTATTCAAGACTGTCAACCAAAACCAAAATACTATTTGGGGATTATTTAGAAAATCAACTGCTTTGGCTTTAGAAAATACTGTTGAAACACACTTGTACGATTATCTGAACCAGGAAGTCCCTATGACTTTTCAAACTCAATTTCAAGGTGAGCAATTGTTAGTAAAACTTGCTGAAAGCGAATCTTTAAAACCCGGTGGCTATAGGTTACAAATGAGTATAAATCACAATGGACAACAAACTAAAATAAATCAGAACTTTACTTGGGGAGTATTAGCTGTCAATACAAATAAATCTATTTATGCCCCTGACGAAACGGCAAAGATATCAGTCGCAGTTTTGGATGAATGGGGTGAGATGGTATGTGATGCGAAGTTGATTATGGTAGTGACAGATCCTAACGGGATGCCTATAACATTGACTACCGATAACGGCTCAATTCAAGTGGGCCAGGACTGCAATAAAAAAATCCTCACTCAAATCCCTGATTACTTGACGACTTATAAAGTGAATACAAGTGGAACATACACACTTCTTCTGGAAGCAGAAACTGCGACCGGTAAATATAGCATTACTGATGAATTCAGAGTTGAAAATAATATACCCTTTTCTGTCGAACGTACATCTGCAACCCGGATTTATCCGCCCCAAATATATGAAATGAAAATAAACATAATTCCGAAGCAGGTTTTTCAGGGTAAAATTGAAGAGACTGCCCCAAAAAGTTTCTTGATCGTTCCTGATTCAATTGGTGAACATGGTGTTGTTACGCAAAACGAAGATAAACAACAGATCATTTGGGATGTGGATTGGCAATCTGGTAAAAGATACACGTTATCTTATAAGTACGATGTACCCAACACCAGCCCGGCATTTTATACACTTGGCGGATTGAAATTTATTGACAAAAACGATCAAGAGTTTTTCAATGAAATACGCTCCTGGCAAATCGCAGTAGATGCTGATACTGGTCTTCTTTCGCCAACCTCGACAGGAGAAGATTTTACTGCTTGGTCATTTGGATCAAGGGCATATTCCAGCAACGATGCCTATGCGACGTCTGATACCAGTTTACAACGACAAGATTATTACAATTTTACGTTTAATATCCCTGCAAATGCCACCATAGATGGAATTGAAGTGCAAGAAGAAGTCTCAAAGACCGGTGGAAACGGGGGGGGGAAACTGCATTAGTTTATACGGATTTATCGTGGGATGGCGGTACAAGCTATTCAACTGCACTTAATACAGCTGAACTAACAACCACTGATACAGTATCAACAATGGGTGGACCGACTATCAATTGGGATCATACTTGGACAGATACGCAGTTGAACAATACCAATTTTCGATTAAGAGTGGAATCCATTATTTGTTTAACGGCTTGCGTATCTTTTCCAAAAGGCAGTTTACTTCTCGATGATCAGGGAAAATATAGGGAAATTGAGTCGTTTAAATCCGGTGATATTGTACTAAGTTATAATAACACGGACAAAAAATTTGAAAAAAATCATATCGTCAGTTTGACGACACATCCGGCAAATGAAATATATGTGATAAATAAAACTTTACGGGTCACCGGAAACGAGCTCATTTATGCCGCTGTCAATGATCAAAATTACAAGTGGATGCCGATATCCGAACTTCGAATAGGTAACCAGGTGATGTGGGAAGATGGCCAAAGAAATGTTTTCAATAAGACAATCGATTCAATAGATATAATTCATGGTAATACTGAGGTTTATAGTATAGAAACTGCAAAGCCTTTTAATAATTATTGGGTAAATCAATATTTACTCGATCCGCCATTCAAAGCTCAGCTTGATCAAGTCCAGGTACGCGTCTATTATACGGCAGCTGTGCCGGAATATTTATGGTTTTTATTCGGCGGAGCGCCGGTTATTCCATATATAATAAAAATTCGTACAACACGAAAAAATAAATCAAAAACAAAATAATTATGGAGAAAAGAACACTCATTCAACATCTATTTCTAATTACATCCATTACATTTATGTTACTACCCTTAATAGTGACTTTAAGTGCAATTCTTACCAGTGTTTTAAAAGAAATGAGCTGGTACAGGTATATTGAGATGTATATCGTACCTTTTGAAAGCAGGATGGTTCTGGCTATGGTGCGCATTCTTGGTATTCCCGGCTTCGTATCAAATCAAGGTCAAGCAAATTTGTATTTAATCAAAGCTGGAGTCAAACTACCGATTAAATTGGAATGGAACTGTCTGGGCTGGCAAAGTCTCGTATTTCTGTGCATCACGCTAATTACTGGACTTCGGGGTACTTTTACAACTGGATCGAAGTTTACAGCAGTTGTGATCGGGATATTGGGGACTGTCATAATAAACCTTTTTCGAATTTCTATTGTGTTGACTTTGGCATATTACTGGAATGCCGCAGCGATTATTGTCCATGATTATTTTGCAGCATTTTTTAGTTTAATATGGCTATTTGGATTTTGGTGGTTTGCGTACAAGTTTATACTTGATGAGAAGGAAGATATCAAAGATATAAGTAATAAAGCAGCGTTTGGTATAAAATAAACAAATGAAAATAATTTTACGCAGGATTTTGCAGCAGAGATACGAAATAAAACGCCCACTGATGCCATATTCTTGACAGCAGCAATCCATGACCACCCCGTGACTGCGCTCTCCGGACGCAGGATCCTTCTCGGATTTCCGGGAAACTCCTGGTCTTGGGGGATAAAGGGCTGGGATGAGCGGGAAACTGACATCCACACGATGTATCGTGGTGGTGATTTAAACCCGTGATTTAAACCCGCCGGGTTTTTTAGCTTTAAACATCCTCTTGTGCCATATAAGGAATACAGGATAGTATGGTTTTATGGCAGCACCAAGAAATTTAACCTTTGTGAATGAGTATGTATATCACATCTTTAACCGTGGTATAGAACACAGAAATATTTATACCACCCCAAATGATTACTCACGATTTGTGATGCTGTTGGACTACTACCGATATCAAAATCCACGCTTAAGTTTTTCTCACTTTCTTTCCCTTCCTTTTGAGCAGCGCGAAGTTTACCTTCAAGAACTCCATAGTTTACCGGTAGCTATTGAGATTTTGGCCTATTGTCTTATGCCCAACCATTTTCACCTAATAGTGAGACAGACTACAACCGACGGGATCAAGCGATCGATAGCCAATATTTCAAACGGATTTGCCAAGTATACAAATACGAAAAAACATCGCATAGGTCCACTCTATCAAGGAGTGTTTAAAGCGGTACTCGTCGAAACAGATGAACAGTTAGTGCATCTGTCCCGCTATGTCCATATAAATCCTGTCGTATCAAGCATTATCACTTTAAAGGCATTGGAAACCTACCCATGGTCTTCGTTTTCTCACTATTTGGGATTGAGTCAATCTTCGTTTGTCAATTCAAAACCGGTTCTGACCTCATTTTCAAAACAAAATCCATATAAAGATTTTGTCTATGATCAAATTGATTATGGAAAAAAGTTGGAACAGATAAAGCACTTGTTTCTGGAAGAGGTTTAAACCTATTTAACCCGGCGGGTTTATATTCACTTACTGCGATACTTCCTCCGGTTGCGATGTCGACACTGAATGGGCTTCAGACGGCGGGACGCAGGAAACGAACTGGAAATCAACCGGTACCAATACCCATGTTTCCTCCAATTATTCAAGTTCTACGGCAATCTTTGCCGAATGGACGACTGGCAGCAGTTCACCGTATACTGTCAATTGGGATACGATAGTAGTAGTTCCTGAATATACGCTCCTCGCAGTTCCCTTACTTTTGGAGTGGCTAAAAAAGAAAAAAAGAAGATCTGATTCTACTGGGAATTCCATTTTTACCCGGTATATATATAAAACTAAAACAGAAGCAAAAAAGGAAAGAATATGACTGAGAAAAGATCTACTGCCCAGGGTCGTTTCGCCAGTTTTACAGGTTTTCGTGCTGTTTCGCGCAATCTGTTTCTGCTGATGGTTTTTATTCTTCAGGATTAACCGTTTTCAGTCTGGATCGTAAGATTGAAACTATATTTTTGGGATTGTCGGGAACGTTTCTCATAAATCTGGCGCGCATCAGTACTGTGGTTCTGGTAGCCTATTACTTCGGCCAATTACCGGGCCAAGATCGTGCACGATAATAGGGGAAGGCTATTTACCATTGTCCTTTTTATTTTACTGGTGGTTTAATTACCGATTTGTGCTGGAATATCGATAAAACTAGATATATCGTTGACATTTCGGCTATTTTAGTAGATAATACGCTTATGAAGATTTATTCAAGACAAGAAATAACAAAACTGGCTGTTCAACCATATGTCAAAAGAACTATTGAGCCTGAGTTTGTGGCGAGTTTGAATCGGCCGGAAGTGACTATTTTGTATGGTCCCAGGCAAGTGGGTAAGAGTGCACTTCTATTTCAGAACATGCTTCATTTATGGGATAAAAACGGTGGTAAGGCAGAAATTTTTTATTATAATCTCGATGTTATTTCTTCAGACTTTAGAGATCCTGACAAGTTTACCCAAATACTTGCGTCTTTGAGAAAGAATGAAGCGCAACTCGCATATGTGTTTATTGACGAAGCTCAAAGGCTTGAAAATATTGGATTGTGGGTAAAATATATCCACGATCAAAAACTAAATATTAAATTGGTGCTTACGGGTTCTGCGTCTTTGGAAATTCGTGAAAAAGTCAGAGAACCTTTGACGGGCAGGAAAATTGAATTTTTACTTTTACCCTTGACTTTGGATGAGATTTTTATTTATAACGGGTATGCTGCCGCCAAAATTGATTCCAGCTTGGAGATAACTGAAAAAATATTGGAGGAA
This sequence comes from uncultured Gammaproteobacteria bacterium, assembly GCA_964357355.1. Lineage (GTDB taxonomy): Bacteria > Patescibacteriota > Microgenomatia > UBA10105 > UBA10105 > CAYHKY01. Next base: position 5,610 of record CAYHKY010000042.1, read on the forward strand.
TATTTGATGTACGGAGGATACCCGGGGGTGTTTGTTGAGCCGGATAGTATGCTCAAGAAAAAGAAACTGACTGAGATAGCTGACTCGTATGTTACCCGGGATGTGGCCAATTTGTTTGGGATCAAAAACACCGACACTGTGCGCTTAATCGCGAGTTTTCTAGGTGAAAATATAGGCGGGTTGTTGAGTCGGGAAAATGTTAGTAAATTGGCTGGAGTAAGTAAATATGAGACTGAAAAAATACTCGGTGCATTGGAGAAAACTTTTATTATTTTAAAGATTCTTCCGTTTGCAAAAGGGGGTGTTCGGGAACTCATTCATCGACCAAAAGTCTATTTTTTTGATGTGGGGATAAGAAATGCCCTACTCGCAAAATTAGAGAGTTATCTTCTCGTTGCGGATCGAGGTAAGCTTTTTGAAAATGCAATTGCCTTGCGGTTGTTTAGCAAATTTGGATTATCCAGTATTCGTTTTTGGCGAACCAGTAATCAGACAGAAGTTGACTTCATTGTTAAAAAACAAGAGAAAATCATAGCCTACGAATGCAAAAATACTTCTTCTAAATCATCTATAACGAAAGGGCTATATAATTTTCAAAAATTGTACAGCGAACTGATAGAAAATGTTTTTATGGTAACAAAAGAAAATTATTGGAAGGTATAGACTGTGTTTATATGACCGGAAGAGAAAATCCTTACAAGAGAATCATAGCCATAGCTTCATTTGTCAAAGTTCAAAAAGACGGATTTTCAGCATATCCAGAAATCTATTTATCTTAATCGTCTTTATCCTCATGAGTTTACCGCTTTTTACCACGGATTGGCTTTTCTTTTACTGGTGGTTTTGTTATGCGTTTATTCTGAACAAATAATGGAGTTTTGAACATCTTGCATAATTGAATTTATCGGCAGCAAGACGGACAGATATATACAAGTATCTTAAGCTTTTTTAAATCCCAGTAAGCTTGCAAAGAGGTGTAAAAACAGGTATATCATATTAAGTATAATTTAATTTATTCAACACCAGCCAACATGAGTTTAATTCCAACTTCACGCTCAACTGCCCAAAAACTACAAATTTTTGTGACACTAACCATTGTGAGTCTCACGTTTCTCACACGCGTGGTCAGACTGGATATCCCTCACGAGTGGTCATTTGATGAGGTGTATCATGGACTCTCGGCAGAGGCGTATGCACTCAATGACCCCAGGGGTTATGAATGGTGGCACACTGGACCCAAAGATCTGGCATATGAATGGTTGCATCCGCCTTTGGGTAAGTTGTTTATGGCAGCCTCAATTAAGATTTTTGCCAAACCTTTTATTCCGGAGTCAAAAGCGGCACCGCTTGACGGTGCCACGACGTTTGCCTGGCGATTTCCGGGAGTGATTTTTGCTGCACTTACCGTTTGGTTACTTATCCGATTTGGGATGAAACTTTTCAATAATTTCTGGATAGGCGCAATTGCCGGAGGTCTTTATGCTCTTGACGGACTTTCATTTGTCCAGTCACGGACCGGGATGAACGATATTTATGTGACGTTTTTTGTAGTACTTGCATTTTATCGGTTGTATTTATTTTTACATGAATATCCTCATAAAAAACTGGTAAATTTACTTTGGTTAGGAGTTGCATCCGGACTCGCAGCATCTACCAAATGGAGTGGGTTTTATGCTGTTGGGATAGTATTTTTATGGGGAGTAGTATATGTATTCAAAAAACGGGATTGGGTGATATTGATTTATACAATTATTTTCCTGAGTCTTATTCCTCTGTTTATTTATGTGTTGTCTTACGGACAGTGGTGGATACAGGGTCATAGTTGGAAACAGTTTTATGAACTTCACCAACAAATTTGGTGGTATCAGACTGGTTTGAAAGCCACTCATGATTATCAGTCACAAGCATACACCTGGCCGTTTTTGATCAGGCCTGTATGGTTTTACGTCAAGTATCAGGACGTGGTAAAAGACGGTATCAAAAGCCTGTATATCGGTAATATTTATACCATGGGTAATCCTCTTGTTTGGTGGGTAGGGTTGGGCGGTATCGTATTTGCCATCTGGCAGGTGTTACTCGGAGTGTGGAACAAAATTGAAGGTGTCAAAGATGAAATTACACTTCGAGCGAAGCGAGAAGCTAATCAATTCTCACTCCGTTCGAACAATATGTTATTACCTTTAACTATTATTCTGGTCGGCTATTCCGGCATGTTCTTGCCGTGGGTAGCGAGTCCCAGGATCATGTTTCTTTATCATTACTTACCCAGTGTGCCGTTTTTGTGTTTGGTGCTGGCGTATACGTTGTGGCAACTTTATACGTCAGGCAAATTCGGTAAATACTCTGTCATTGTCTATTTATCACTCGCGGTGCTCGCATTTGTTTACTTCTATCCTCACTGGAGCGCGTTACCACTACCAGAAGCCTGGGTCAACCGTTACTACTGGCTCAAAAGTTGGAAGTAAAGACATTGACAAATGTATATTTAAATGTATACTTAAATGTATATGAATTACATAACTACTACAGAACTTAGAACCAAAACATCTGAATTGATCGCACAATTGCTTGCGGGTAAGAAAGTGCATTTGATTCACCGATCTAAATTGATTGGAAAAATTGAACCCCAGAGAGAACAAGCCCGTAAAGTTTTAACAGCTAAAGATATTCGTGAATTGAAAAATATAGTTAAATCACTAAATTTACCTCAAACAACTATAGCTGAGAGAGAGAAAAACTACCGCAAGCACTTAGAAGATAAATATGGCAAACCTATTTCTTGATGCAAATTTTGTGATTGATATTGCTGAAAGACAAGTAAAAATAATTCTTGAGAATTTAAAAGATCACCTTGTCTATATTTCTCCTTTATCTCTCCATATACTTGCTTATTCATATAAATACCAGATTCCTTATGAGAAATTTACTCTGTTGGTACGCCATTTTCATTTAGTTGATTTTAGTAACCACATTGTTGAAAACTCGCTCAGAGGACCTACATCTGACTTTGAAGATAACGTTCAGCTCCATTCTGCCACTGAGGGAGAATGTGATCTTTTTCTTACTTCCGATCGAAAGCTTTTAGATATGAAATTCTTCGGCAAAATGCAGGTCGTTGACAGACTTTGATCTAACTTTCTCCATTTCTCACCGCAGTCAGGCCGGAAAAGACGATCAGCGCACCTCCAATTAATGTGGACGGCACTATTGGTTGGTGTAAAAATACTATAGCCCAGAGGGATCCCAATACCGGTTCAACGTATCCAATTGTGGCTACTTCAAATGAACGCAACGCTTTAAAAGCAGAGCTTAAAAGTATTATTGGCAAAGCTGTTCCGACAACCCCAAAATATATAATTGCTCCCAAATCTATCCAGTTTAATGCAAATTGTGAATGCGGCATGAGGAAAAATACGCTTCCTAATGCTTGACCCAAGATAAATACGAGTGCTTGTTCCAACCCGGTAACTGTGTGGGAAAGTTTTCGCTGGGCTATATCCTGCAGGGCAGAAAAAAGCGCTGCGCCAAGTGAAAATAAAACACCTGCCTGAAGGAACTGCATAAAATTTTCAATTTGGAGCATCACATATAGACCAAGTAACCCGGTGAGTATGGCTACGATATGATTAAGATGCGGTTTTTCATTTATCAAAAGCGGGGCTAATAAAACAGTAATTACGGGTGCCAGGTTATGGATGAAACTTGCTTGTGCCACCGGAATCAGTGTCAATGCTTTAAACCAGATGACGCCTTTGATAGCTGCAATCAAAAAGAGAAATAAAAGCCAAGGTGAGAAGTGTAATCTCAGTTTTACTTTTGCCACAAAATAAACATAGAAAAAAATGATATTGAGGCCAATAAGTGATCCAAACACTACAGATACTGAAACAGGTAGGTCAACTACATTGAAGTACACACCAAGCGTACTCCAAAATGCAAAAGCCGAGATTGCAGATAAAAATGACTTTGATTTGGTATTCATATGTATGTACTTTTACGGTATAATAAACCTATACATCAGAAAATTAACTAATTTTATATGTATATACATAACTGAGTATGAAACAAGTGAAAGGCGGAGAACTCTTAAAAATTTTTTATACAGCTTCTTACTTTGGTAAAGAAAAATATCAAGCATATTATGATCTCATCCGTGAGGCGCTTTCTGAAATGTCGGTCACTGTTGTTTCTCCCGAGGTAGGGAATTATTTATTAGTATTACCCGAAGAAGTAAAAGCCAGACTCAAAGATCCCAAAGCAATTCATTACGAAGCCATAAAAAGAGGGATTGCTCTTTCTGATGCGGTAATCATTGAAGTGAGCCAGGAAGATTTTCAGCTTGGCCATGAAGCAACACTGGCCATTATGGAGAAAAAGCCGGTACTCTGCCTCTCACTTTATGAGGATTTCAGTAAAAAAATTAAACATGATTTTTTCTTCGCTTCCCAGTACAAGAAAGTAACTATCAGGTCTACGATTCAGGATTTCTTAGCCAAAGTCAGAGAAATGTCTTTGGCCAGACGATTTAATATGTTTTTGTATCCGCAACAACTTGAGTATCTTGCCCAAACATCAAAGCAACAAGGATTGAATATGAGTGAATATATGAGATTGCTTATCAACCGCGACCGTTTCATTGCGGGTAAAGAAAAATAGTTTTGTATAGACAAGTAATATTTAGTTTGAAGCAAATAATGAATAATATTGATATATTAAACAGTTTTGATTTAAGTTAGATTAAATATACCAAAATGATCTACTAATTAATAGTTTGACATTAATTGTATCAATAGGGAAGTTAAAAATTGATCCATTGACTGAATCAGTAAATGCGTTACTATATTTATAAGTCAGATTCTCCATCGATATTAAATTACATAAGCTAAATTACATACCGACAACCAACAACTAATCGTATGTTCTCCATCATCAAACGGAATAAATTCTCGACAATTTTATTGTTACTGCTTCTCTTTGTGATTCTGAAAGATCGAATACCGACGCCCTTATCACTGTTTCGACAACAAACTGGGAACTATGCCACAGACAGCCAGAGTGTATATCGGGGAGGTATTGGCGCAGTAGGAGAGGCACCAGCAAGTTTTGGGATGCCCGCGCTTGAGAAAATGACCAGCGATGTGATTTACCCGCCAGTACCGGAAACTCCTCCGCAATCAGGTGTAAAAGATCGCCTGGTCATCCAGAATTCAGATGTGTCACTACTGGTGAAAGACGTGGTGGATACCAGAAATAAAATAGTCGCGTATGCCCAAGGTAACGGGGGATATATGGTCAATTCAAATACTTCAAACCCCCAGGATGCTCCGACCGGGCAAGTCACAATTCGAATTGATTCATCCAAGATGCAAGCTGCGCTTGACTATTTCCATACACTTTCCGTAAAAGTGGTGTCCGAGAATCTCTCCGGATATGACGTTACAGATGAATATATAGATGTTGAAAAACGGATTGCAATACTTGAAGTTACCAAAGCTAAATTTAATGAAATTCTAACCCGCGCCGGTGAGATTTCCGACATTACCAATCTTAACCAGCAGATTATTAATATCCAAAGTCAAATAGATAGCTATAAAGGCCAACAGGATGCGCTCTCAGCAAATGCAAAATTATCACGAATCACTATTTATCTGTCAACTGATGAGATTGCGCTTCCTTATGCTCCGTCTGAAACATTTAGACCGGGAGTTATCTTCAAGTTGGCGTTTAGGTCATTAGTATCCCACCTACGCCAAGCTGCAACTTTGGTAATCTGGGCAGGAGTATATGGGATCGTGTGGATACCTTTGTTACTGATCGTATACCTGGTATACCGCAAATTCAATAGAGTAAATCGAAGTAATTGACAGTGAGGGGAAAAGCATATATAATGTGACTATTCTGATTCTTTCCCCTTGGTCTGTTTTCCCAAGAGATAACACAAGGAAAATATGTGCTTCCCACATATGGGAGTAAAAGGTAATATTTATAACCAACTAAGTTAAGTTTATGAGGCAATAATGAATTCCATACTGTCTCTTTCCGAGTTGGAAGAGTAGTAAGAGTATTAGATAAGAAAAGTATTATTAACGAATCCGCTATGTCTACAGTCCGTTCTACAAAAAAAATTCCTATTAGTGCCTCCAGCGCATTGTCAATTGACGATTTGGTCGGAACTCCGGTTCCGTCTGCGTCAATGTCTGTTCCTCTGCCTGCCAAGCCGATAGTTACACCGCCTTCCGCACCACCTATTCCTATACGGGATACAAAACCGCCGATTTCTGTAAGTAGACAAATTGCAAGGCCGGTAATTCCGGCAAATTATCCCGGGGTGTTTACACCGCGGGTGAGAGTAAACCGTGATTTTTCTGGTACCAGAAATGAGATACCTGATGCCAATGTGCCTACCCAGTCAGTCAAGGGATATCTGGAAATTATGCAGGAAGGGCATGGTTTTTTACGCCCTAAATTTACTCCGTCTGATCGTGATATATATATTTCCCAGTCACAAATTAGAAAATTTGCACTTCGCGGGGGTGATGAGGTGGCAGGTCAGGCCAGAGAACCCAAAGAAAACGAACGGTATTTCGGGCTTTTGAAAGTTGAAACCGTTAACGACCAACTCGCGGAAAGTGTCGGTATGAGACCGAAATTTGATGATTTGGTGCCGATTTATCCTAAAGAAATCATCAAACTTGAACATGGAGTCACTCCATTGTCAACCCGTATCATTGATCTTCTGGCACCGATCGGATTTGGGCAAAGAGGTTTGATTGTCTCACCGCCAAAAGCCGGTAAAACTACAATTCTCAAAGAAATCGCCAGTGGAATTAGCGCAAATTATCCAAAAGTTCACTTGATGGCTGCGCTCATAGGGGAACGCCCCGAAGAAGTAACTGATATTTCCCGTTCTATAAAAGGTGAGGTAATTGCTTCACATTTTGATGAATCACCTCAAGAACAAACAAAAGTAGCAGAAATTGCTCTATTTCGGGCTAAGAGACTTGTTGAGATTGGTCGCGATGTAGTGATATTACTGGATTCCATAACCAGACTAGCCCGGGCTTACAACCTGACCGTTAATTCTTCAGGACGTACGCTTTCTGGAGGATTTGATCCGGCAGCACTTTATCCCGCAAAGAGATTCTTAGGTGCAGCCCGCAAATGTGAAGAAGGTGGGTCATT
>CAYHKY010000043.1:0-12466 GCA_964357355.1 uncultured Gammaproteobacteria bacterium
TTCCGATTCTGGTCAGCGGATCATTATATTTGGTAGGAGAGATCCGTACATCCTGGAAAAAAAGCGGTCGGTTACTCCATGGCTAAATCAATGAAAGTATATTCCAAATTTTCCGACTTTCTCTTCTCTTTTGCCAAAACCCTTTTAAACTGGGAGTAGTCAGGGAAGTATGTCTCCCCGGGAAAATTACCCTCGACAATTGTTAAATAGAGTTTATCAATCTGATTAATTGCCTGTGCAAAAATTTGCGCACCTCCAACAATAAAAATCTCTTGTTGGTCAAGTCGCTTTGCTTCTTTTATTGCATCATTGAGAGTGTGAACTACGATTGCGTTGTCTTTTTGATAGTTTTGATCCCGCGTAATTATGATGTTGGGCCTGTTGGGTAAAATACGTCCGATTGATTCATGGGTCTTTCTGCCCATGATAATCGGATGATTCCAGGTGAGCTTTTTGAATCTTTTGAAATCCTCGGATATATGCCAGGGAATTTTACCTTTATTTCCAATTACCCGGTTTTGGGACAATGCGGCAATTATTGAAACTGTGGGTTTCATTTTCAGAATCCTCCGACGACCGTTATTTCACCCTTTATAGGAGGATGGGGATCGTAATCCACTACTTCGAAATCTTCAAATTTAAAATCATCAATTTTTTTGACTTTTGAATTTAATTTCATCTTTGGAAATGAGCGGGGAGTTCTTAAGAGCTGTTCTTTGACCTGGGAAAAGTGGTTTTCGTAGATATGCGCGTCACCGAAAGTATGCACGAATTCACCGGGTTTGTAGCCGGTTACTTGGGCTAACATGAGAGTCAGGAGGGCGTAACTTGCGATATTAAAAGGGACTCCCAAGAACATATCGGCGCTCCTCTGATACAAAAGCAGCGAAAGCTTGTCTCCGGTGATATTGATATGGAACATCGTGTGGCAGGGGGCAATCACCATTGAGGCGGAATGGCTGCCGCTCATTTCATATATGCAAGCAGCATTCCAGGCTGAGATGATGTAGTGTTTTTTTTGCGGATATTTTTTTATTTTATCAATTGCCCAGCCGAGTTGATCGACAGTTTTTTTGGCAGAAACAGGCCAGCGTCTCCACTGCACACCATACACAGGTCCCAAGTTTCCCCAAGTTTTCAAAAACTTTTTGTCCGACTGGATTTTTTCCATGAAGTCATTAAAGTTTAACTGATTAGCCTTTTTAGCCATGACCGCCCATTCATATTTTTTGTAAGCCCATTCATCCCAAATGTGTACCTTATTCTCAATCAGGTATTTAATATTTTCTGATCCGGAGAGAAACCAGATGAGTTCATGAATGATGCCTCGATAGAACGTTTTTTTTGTAGTTAGCAGCGGAAATCCCTTTGACAAGTCAAATCTGATCTGCCGGCCAAAGACGCTTTTTAACTTCACACCGGTAGAATGGCTGACTTTCCAGGAACCGTTTTTGAGGATGTCCTGTAAAAGATCTAGGTATTGGTATTCGGGATGATTTCTGGAATTCATGATGATTTATAATATATACACAAAAACCTGCTAAGGATGCAAGTGGTATAAAATGTGAAGTGTCATAAGGAAATAAATTCATGAAAAAAACATTCATTGCAGTGTGTTTAATATTGTTGATTTACGCGGTTGGATCGAGATTGTTGATAAAACCGGCGCCGACATTACCGGGAAACACTGGAACCGATAATCAAAATAACGAAGGTGGGGAGTTAAATGTATCACTTGATCCGTTAACTATTAATAATCTTCGTCAAGGATCATATCCGGGGAGTGAGATGTTGATTGAAGAAACTCTTGAATCGGGTATCAATTACAAGCGTTATATTGCCTCATACAAATCGGAAAATTTGCAGATTTTTGGTTTGTTGACAGTGCCTGAGAGTAAAATGCCCGCATCAGGTTGGCCGGTAATCGTGTTTAACCACGGATATATTCCGCCAAACCAATATCGTACCACGGAAAAGTACGTCGCCTATGTTGATGGGTTTGCGCGGTCTGGTTACATCGTTTTTAAACCGGATTACCGTGGTCACGGTAATAGTGAAGGTGAACCAAGTGGCGCATACGGATCAAACGGTTATGTGATTGATGTGTTGAATGCTGTCGCGTCCGTCAAAAAATTAAAAAATGCAGACGCAAACAGAATTGGCATGTGGGGGCATAGTTTAGGCGGATTTATAACTCTTAGGGCGATGGTTGTTTCCAAAGATGTCAAAGCGGGAGTTATTTGGGCAGGAGTGGTTGGTTCGTATCCCGATCTGCTGAATCACTGGCGCCGTCCGGGGATCCGACCGGTGCCTCTCCCTTCTTCAGGTTCCCGGCGCTGGCGGCAGGCGTTAGTAGAAACTTATGGCCAACCAGAGGCAAATCCTGAATTTTGGAATTCGATTTCGGCTACCGCTTATCTGGCTGATATCTCAGGACCCTTACAACTTCATCACGGCACAGGAGATGAGTCGGTACCTTATGAATTTTCCCAAAAGCTGGAATTACTCATGAAAGCGGCGGGCAAAGAAGTAGAATATCATGAGTATGAAGGCGACGATCACAATTTAAGCCGGAGCTTTTCAACAGCTATGAAACGCTCGGTTGAGTTTTACGACCGTTACTTGAAATGAAAAATCCCATTGATAACAATTAACAATTTTACATATAATCAAACTTCATGTTCAAAAATAGAAACCTTATTGTCATCGCCGTCATTGCCGTGGTTAATGCGTTGGGATACGGAATAATTATCCCAATTCTTTATACTTATTCACAAAAGTTCGGGTTGTCTGATTTTGGTAATGGGTTACTGTTTTCCATTTTTTCTATTTGCCAGTTTGTCGCAACACCTTTAATTGGCAGGTTGTCCGATAAGTACGGACGTAAACCTTTATTGTTAGTTTCTATTATTGGTACTGCAATATCTTTTTTAGTGATGGCTTGGGCACCTTCGGCGATCTGGTTATTTATTGCCCGGGCGCTTGACGGGATCACAGCCGGAAATATCCCCGTTGCGTCAGCGGTAATTTCAGATACCACTGCGCCTCAAGATCGTGCCCGGGGTTTTGGAATTATCGGTGCATCGTTTGGTTTTGGATTTATTTTTGGCCCGGCTATTTCAGCCCTGACTCTTCCTTGGGGTCTTAGTGTACCGTTTTTAATTGCTGCTGCAGTTTCATTTCTCGCGGCCATCCTGACTTTGTTCGTGCTTCCGGAAACCAATACGCACATGGGTGAGATTAGAAGCGGAAAGCTATTTAATTTTAAACATATGACACACGCAATATTTGATAAAGCGATAGGTAAGACGCTCCTGATTATATTTCTTTACTCCTCAGCCTTCTCTTTATTTATCTACGCATTTCAGCCGGTTTCGGTGAAAATTCTTAAACTTTCAGCTCAGCAGATTGCTATATTTTTTACAGTTGCCGGTTTGATGGGAGTGATAGCCCAAGCTGGTGTTATTCCGCGTTTCACTAAGCGTTGGGGTGAGAAAAAAGCGCTTACCGGATCACTTCTGGTTATGGTAGCGACCTTTAGCGGATTTTTCCTTGCCAGACATTTTTTATTGTTTATCATGCTCGTGATCATTAACTCTTTTGCTAACGCATTTGTCTTACCGCTGACTCAGGCACTTCTCTCCAAAGAAGTTGATGCTAAGTCTCAAGGTTCTATTTTAGGACTTGCTGCCTCATATCAGTCGATAGGGATGATTTTGGGGCCAATATTAGGAGGAGTTATTGCAACCGTATCTGTACCCATGCCGTTTCTCCTGGGGGCTGCATTTTTTGTAGTTTGTGCGTTCCTGTCGGGTAAAATCCTCATCAAACCCCAGCCTGTACAGGAAGTATTTTGATCACCAGAGCATATAAGCCTATAGTTATTTGACATTATGAATTGTATGTAGTATACTCTTTAGAAGTTCGCCAAGCGGGAAATAATGAACCTGCTTATATTTGAAATTATTTTGGCAAGATTAAGATAAAGATACCCTACTATAACTTCTTTATTTACTCGTATCTTTTCTTCTCCTTCAAAATACAGCTCTTATCTAAGCAGATTCGTTATTTTTTGTAAATTATACCTATACCCGTCTTACGCTGGTATGCAACCTGAAAGGTTGCTATAGCAGCTTAGAGGGGTATATGGCCGGAACAATTTCAAGTATGTAGGCTATATGACACACACATTTAACAGAACTAGAAATTTTAATCGCCGCGGGCAACATCCCAATCATTTCGGCCGTAAGCATCAGCCGCAACGTTTTGGCAGGCGGCGAAAGACGGTTGATCCGTCGCTGCTTACCAAAAAAGCGGTTGCACCTCTGTTGCAAAAAGCATTTGTACCTGTTCACACATTTAATGAATTTAGCATACCCGAACGACTTAAGGAAAATATCAAATCCTGTGGATATCTCATACCTACGCCAATCCAAGATGCGGCAATTCCACCTCTGCTTGTGGGGAAAGATGTCGTAGGTATTGCCAATACCGGCACCGGAAAAACTGCTGCATTTCTAATTCCACTGCTTACTAAAATTTCCCAAGACAGGATGCAGAAAGTGTTGATTGTAGCTCCCACCAGAGAACTTGCGGTGCAGATCAGGGACGAAACTAAAGCTTTAGCTGTTGGATTAAATATTTTTGCCACGCTGTGTATCGGCGGAGTAAGTATCAGGCCGCAAGTTGCCGAATTGCGCCGGAGTCCTCATCTTGTTATAGGTACTCCGGGAAGGCTCAAGGATCTGAATATGCAAGGCAAACTCAACTTTTTACAATTTGGCAGCATTGTATTGGACGAAGTTGACCGAATGCTGGATATGGGGTTTATTCATGATGTACGCTATATTATTTCCTTACTGCCGCAAAAACGCCAATCTTTATTTTTCTCAGCTACTCTTACTCCCAATGTCACCGCGATAATGAAAACTTTGATGCGTGATCCGGTGACAATTTCCGTGAAAACTCAGGAAACACCCCTTCATGTTGATCAGGACATCATTAAAACAAATGGCAGGGGTAAACTTGATATTCTCCACGAGCTGCTTTGTCAACAGGAATTTCAAAAAGTGTTGGTTTTTGGCCGGACGAAGTGGGGAATAGAACGCCTTGCCGAACAACTGACCCAAAAAGGAATTTTGGTCGCTCAAATTCATGGCAATAAAAACCAAAACCAGAGACAACGGGCGCTTAGCGAGTTTAAGCAAAATAAGGTGAATGTTCTTCTTGCTACAGACATTGCTTCACGCGGTTTGGATATTCCGGACGTGACTCACGTCATCAATTTTGACCTGCCGGAGACTTATGATGATTATGTGCACCGCATTGGGAGAACTGGAAGGGCCGGCAAAAAAGGCATTGCTCTAAGTTTAGTCGATTAAAACTTTGATTTCAAGGAAAATAATGCACTATAATTGCCTGCATTAACGTGAAAAAAACCCGATATATATTATTTTTAATTCTGGGGTTGACCGGAATAGGGATCATCGATGCTTTTTACTTAACCCAAGTACACTTTCAAAACATCATTCCTCCATGCACTAACCATTTGATATTTACTGACTGCGGCGCAGTACTCAAAAGTTCGTACTCAGTAATCGCCGGAGTACCTTTGGCGCTGATTGGTTTAATTCATTACAGTTTGCTGGCTGTGGTTATGGTAATGGTTTTGCTATATAACCATAAACGCATTAAACAATTTGCGGTCATACAAACAGCGTTTGGTTTTGCAAGTTCATGCTATTTTGTTTATTTACAGCTGTTTGTTCTCCATGCGATTTGTTTGTATTGCATGGTTTCAGCATTGGTCAGCACAACAATTTTTGTTTTGGCACAATTAAATTTTTTTCGGGAACGCAAGCAGATAAATATTTTTTTGTTTGGTTTCGTTTATAAAAACATCGTAAAAAAAATCTTTTTCCTGATAGACCCGGAAATCATCCACGTATCCATGCTGCGTTTAGGCGAAATAGCGGGTAGTATCCAAGCAGCGCAAAAAATCACCGCATATGCTTTTTCCGGATCTACTCCACAATTGACCCAAAAAATTGCCGGGATAACATTTCATCATCCTGTAGGTTTAGCTGCCGGATTTGATTACGAAGCCAGGCTGACTCAGGCGCTTTTCCCTTGGGGATTTGGATTTCAGTCGGTGGGGACAATAACAAATAATCCTTATGCAGGTAACCCAAGACCGATGTTGGGCAGGCTTCCGGAGTCAAAATCACTTATGGTAAATAAAGGTTTTAAAAATGAGGGAGCCCAGGCGGTAGTTGATAAATTAACCGATTTGAGTTTTTCAATTCCCCTGGGCATTAGTCTTGGCAGGACCAATTCACGTGAACTTGTTACCCAGCGGGAAAGTGTTAAAGATATTATAGAGGCGTTCAATATATTTGAAAAATCACCCCTAGCCCATGTTTATTACGAATTAAATATCAGTTGTCCCAACTTGTTTGGTAACGTTAGTTTTTATCCGCTAAAAAATTTGCGGGAGTTACTCCGGGAAATTGACAAATTGCATCTCAAACGGCCGGTTTTTGTTAAAATGACGATAGAAAAAAGCGACCGTGAAACGCGCGAGATGTTGGACGTGATTTGTGATCACTCACCCAGAGGTGTCATTTTTGGTAATCTGCAGAAAAACCGGAAAGACCCAAGTTTAATACCAGCAGAAGTATCCCGGTTTCCAGTGGGATTTTTTTCCGGCAAACCCACGTTTAAAAGATCAAATGAATTGGTTAGGTTGGCTTATCGTCACTATCACAAACGCTTGGTAGTTATCGGCTGTGGCGGGATTTTTTCAGGAACAGACGCATATGAAAAAATTTGTTTGGGAGCCTCGCTTGTACAATTGATTACCGGGATGATTTTTGAAGGTCCCCAGCTTATTTCCGATATCAATTTTCAATTAGAAGAATTATTGAAGAGAGATGGTTTTGGTCATTTAAGTGATGCAGTCGGATCAAAAAACTAATCTACTATACCCGTCTTACGCTGGTTTGCAAGCCTGTTAGGTTGCAATAGCAGCTTAGAGGGGTATATGGCCGCCTGCCTGCCGGCGAGGCAGGGAATAAATTCAAGTATGTAGGCTATAGGTCTTAAATAAGTTGAAATTGATAGTCAACTTTTTAGGATTTCAAACTGCTTGTGTTTGGACTTTTCCCCGGATATCAAGAGTACGTTGCCTTTTTTTACCTGAAAATATTCTGCTAAAGCCAGGATTACGGCTTTATTTGCTTTGCCTTCAAGCGGTGGTTGATTTACATAAACATGTAGGGTATCCAGCAGATCATTTTCGATTCTGGGTTTTTTGGAATTCGGATGGGCAATCACGGATATTTTCATTATTTATTTCATTGTCTATGATTTGAATGACTATGTAATAATTTATACGTGATTACGGCAGCGCCGATTGAAATAGCCTCAATTACAAGCAGTGCTTTAAAGCGGATTTCTGCTTCTTGGCGCGTTTTCTCATCCAGTGTTGGTGCAGATTTATCCAAAGCTATTTCTGTTCTCTGTAACGCTGTCACAATATTCGCTCCGGTAACCAATGCATCAACGGCAACTTGAACGGGAACTTCCCTAACTTCGGGAAACAGGGTGGCAGCAATTCCCAGTACAGCCCGGCCGGCTCGGGTACCGATGATGCCTACGGGGCCGACCCCAGTTTCAGGTACTGGTTTTTGGCGAGATTCTGCAAATGCTCGGGAAAGTCTGGATAGGGAATTAGTTGCTCCATTTACCAATGCCATAATTTCTCCCAGTTTACTTCCTCTTTTGTGTGCGCTGATTGCACGGGCGATGCTCAGAAACAATTCTTGAAAACTGTCACTGGCAGCATCTTTTACTTGTCCGGCCAAAAGATTTCCGCTTCCCGGATTACTTTGTTCCATCTCTCTTGCCAGTTGGCCGTCCAGGGCGTCCATTCCAGCAGATGCTACCATTACCAATCCTGAAGTAATAGTTAGTTTTGTGTTTTTTGGCGAATTTTCACCATTTCTTAATGTCGCAATAAAACCGCCAATTCCGGTGCCAATGGCTCCCAAAAACGTAAGGTGATCAGCAGTCAGGTCCGGAAACTTGTCGTGTAATCGCCTCGCCAAGATTCGTGGGATGTGTGCGGTAATCCTTCTTAATTCCGAATTTCTTGTTGCTGTGACAGAGGAAAGTAATTCATTCATCATTAGATGATAACAAAATTACTTTATACGTCAACTATAGGATTAAGCGGTCAGTTGATTTTTTATGGCTTATAGTGTTATAATTTGAATCTATGATAGAGCAAGGAATTAGTCCTGGTGAGCGAGCGATTCTTGAAGATACCTTGGCAAAATACTCGAAGGCGATTATTACAAATCCGCGGGGGGGGGTCAATATTGTAAGTAAAATTGCCCTAGAAGCCAGTCGAGCGTTTGGTAAAAGCCCACTCAAGGCGATGCAACAAATTTTTGATCAACATGACTTTCCTGTTAAGTTTGTCGCAATTCCAGCGGATAGTGATATCTACAGAACGGGTGTAGCTAGCACAAGAGAGGGACTATTGCCTTCTGACATCTCTAACTACGATATCAGGATGCCTCATAGCGGTACCACTATTTATCCGTATTGGTTATATACCACCATTAATATGCCTGCAGAGTACAATGACTTGCTGGCTCGTCTTGAGACAACACCTGAAGAAAACTTCGAGCGATTGGTTCAAACAGGCTTGCTTTTTATTAAAGAAGGGACGGAAATGTCCAAAATCGTTCAATCGAAAAATAATTAATGCTATATTAATTACTTCGTCTTTTCTAAATTAAATTTCACCTTTTAATTTCACCTTTCACTTGATACATTATTGTAGAGAGAGACGAGCTTGGTCGGATTATCCATTCCCAGCCTCCACAGTTCAGGTTTTGAAGTTGTATTATAAATTTGTTTAAACAATAATAGATCTGATGCCCAAGATTAAGAACTTGCCACTTCTGATTCTTTCTACCTTAATTTCCGAAGGAGCAGGGATTTTGGGGGCTATTTTTACAGTTTCAGCAATTCCTACATGGTATGCTGCTTTAGCAAAGCCAGCGTTTTCCCCTCCAAATTTCGTGTTTGGACCTGTTTGGACAACGCTCTATGCACTAATGGGGATTTCTTTATATTTGGTCTGGATTTCCAAAACCAAATCCAGGCGTTATGCAATGAGATTATTTTTCCTTCAACTAGGACTTAATGTATTGTGGTCAATTTTCTTTTTCGGAATGAAGAATCCTGCGTTGGCTTTTCTTGAAATAATCGCTTTGTGGATCGCAATTTATTTAACAATTAAGACCTTTCTAGGGGTCTCTAAGGTGGCTTCATATCTTCTGTATCCTTATCTTGCTTGGGTTAGTTTTGCCTCAATTTTGAATTTCTCAATCTGGATTTTAAATAGGTGAACAACTATCAATTCCAAGGTTGCATTTTTAACCTAGTCCCTTCGTTTTCACTCAAGATTATCTTTTAAGAATTCCAAGAGGTAACTATAAAAAAGATGCAGTATATCTGCAAAAATATGGGGTATGAGTTAAAAAAATCGGGACGGTATGAACACAAGTAGACATTTTGTCCCTTACTACTTCAGAATAAAGCTACTAAATCCGAGAATTGCTAGAGAAATTGTTGAAAAGGATCAGAAAGGGAGGATTGTTTACTCGATAGTTCCATAAATTTCTCTTCTGCTATAATTAGCCTCAGTGAGAAAGTTAACGAACTACCCGGAGTTAGATAAAGTTTTTTACGAATTAGCCCAAGCTTATAAAGAAGTTTTGAGAGATAATATTGTTGGTTTGTATATTCAGGGATCACTTGCGGTTGGTGATTTTGACATGACAAGTGATGTAGATTTTGAAGTCATCATTAACCGTGAGCTAACAGATGCGGAAGTGAAAAAGGTTCTGGGAGTGCATACTCAATTTAGAAACAGAGATAGTAGATGGGTACAGCATTTGGAGTATTCCTTTTTTCCGCTTCCAAAATTTCGCCAACATTCCTCAACATTTATAAATGGAAAATTAGATACTTCTGAAGAGCGAAAACTTTGGTATTTCAACAATGGAGCCAGGACAATTGAGAGAAACGATCATGACAATACTTTAGTTGTTCGCTGGGAAGTAAGAGAAAAAGGAATTCCTGTTCTAGGTCCTGATCCTAAAACTTTAATCGATCCAATTTCTCAAGATGATTTAAGAAGAGAAATAAAAGAGTTTTTGGTTGGTTGGACTCCGGAGCGTTTGCAAAATCATAAATCTTGGGAAAACAGATTCCATCAAGTATTTTTTGTTCTGAATTGGTGCAGAGCATTGCAGGATTTAGTGGAGGGAAGAATTACATCTAAAAAAGAGGGTATGGAATGGGCTAAGAAAAACTTGGATCATAAATGGCATGATTTAATAGATTATTCCTGGAATGAGAGAAAAGACGAAAATATTTCAATTCACCAACCGGCAAATCAAGAAAGATGGTTAGAGACTTTGGAATTTGTAAAATACATATTGGAGGAAGTTAGCGAATACTAATACACCTCTCAACTCACTATTTCTATTTAATATCTGCCTTAATTGATATAAAATGTTGGAATGAGTTTAGGAATCGGAATTGTCGGATTACCAAATGCCGGTAAATCGACACTTTTTAATGCTCTCCTCAAAAAGCAGGTCGCGTTTGCTGCCAATTACCCGTTTGCTACGATAGAACCGAATATAGGCATCGTGCCGGTTCCGGATGAGCGTCTACCGGTGATTGCTAAATTGGTGCATACGACAAAAATCGTTCCGGCGACAGTTAGATTCGTCGATATCGCAGGGTTAGTAAAGGGTGCTGCAACAGGTGAGGGGTTGGGAAACAAGTTTTTAGCCCATATCCGGGAAGTAGACCTTATCTGCAACGTCATGCGTACTTTTGCCGATCCTGACGTTGTCCATGTAGCCGGTGAAATAGATGCGCAAAGAGACAAGGAAATAGTAGAGGCAGAATTGATTTTGGCCGATTTGCAAACCTTGGATAAGCAGGTAGAACCTCGGGGTGTAGCTGACAAGGAAGTCAAAGCACGTTGGGAAGTAGTAATTCGATTAAAGGAGGAATTAAATAAAGGAAATTCCGCGCATACAATTGTCGTTGAAGAACGGGAAAAAGAACTTATCAAAGACCTGCATTTGCTTACTATGAAACCGGTGTTGTACGTGGAAAATGTTAGCGAAATGGATTTAAGTTCAAAGTCGAAAGCTGCAAGTTTGAAGACTGATAAAGTTATTATATCCGCAAAAATTGAATCCGAACTTGCAGGGCTTCCGGAGTCCGAACAAAAAGAATATTTAAAATCTTTAGGTTTGGAAAAATCCGGACTTGAACGCCTTATTCAAAAGGCTTACCAGAAATTAAACTTAATCTCATTTCTCACCGGTGGAGAATTGGAAGCCCGGGCATGGACTATTCCATTAGGTACCAAAGCCCCGCAGGCTGCCGGTGTTATCCACACAGATTTTGAGAAAGGCTTTATCAAAGCGGAAGTGATTGACTACGTGACGTTTGTGAAACTTGAAGGCTGGTCCAAAGCCCGAGAACTGGGAAAAATGAGATTTGAAGGCAAAGAATATCAAATGCAGGACGGGGATGTGGTGGAATTTAAAGTGAATTCGTAATATGCTCCGAATTGCATTTTCAGGGATAGTTTATGTATAATCCAAAGTTACTTTATGACTATACTACGTGACAAGCAAGTTACCGGAGGAGACACAGGTTCTTGGTATCCGGACGAAGGAGTTACAGATCGGGATCAAGCAATAGCTTATCTGGCACAATATTTTCCGGATATACTTACGGGAGCTAACTCTGTTGGTCTGGTTTTTCAAAAAGCTCATAAAATCATATTAGCTCCAAAATTAGAGCGGACACACGATGAACCTTTTATGGCAATTGCAAATTCTGGTGGAGATATTCATACACTTAGGTATTTTTATCCTGACGAATCAAAATGGGAGTTGCAATATATTTTAGGTTATCCTAATACAAAATTTGTTCTAGCTTGGGAAGCCCCTAAAGGGCATAATTCACGATCAGTCTACGGAAATTATGTAGATCAGGTGGATTTTAAATATTCACCAGATGGAGGTAGGTTGCGAGTCAGGTCTGAATTAGACGGAAGATGGAATTTAGAAACTTCAATATATGTTTCGGATCTAAGTAAACAATTATTTGATCTTTCCCAAAGTATCCCGGCTGGAGTTCAGTTAATACATTTTAACACTAGGGATCGATTGTTAGTAGTAGATGTTAAAGTATCAACAGGTTTTGGAAGATCAAATTCAGGAAAAATCTCATTTCCGCACACTGTCACTCCAAGTCGTTTTTAATTAGTCAATGCTTCAGACAATCGCAACTATCTTCTACCTGTCAATACCAAGTAGAAATGTCCGGTTTTCTGCAAAGTAGAAATGTCGTGTTT
>CAYHKY010000044.1:0-12423 GCA_964357355.1 uncultured Gammaproteobacteria bacterium
CCTGCCAGGCGACATTGATTTCCTTTATTTGCTCGGGAGCATTTCTCCATAAATCAGTACGATAAACAAAAAGCTCTCCAGGGCTGGTCGAATTGTTACCTTCCAAATCATGCTGAAGGAGGAAATTTTCGGCTACAAACGTGCCCGCTGATATTAACTGATAGTCAACTCCGGTGCGGGGTCGTGTTTCAAATGTTCCGTCACTGATATAAACCCCTGAAATGTTTGGTGCGATAAACGAATCGGGATTTACCTGAGGAGTTACATATCCGGTAGTTCCTGTAATAATAATATTACCGGAAACGATAAATGAGAGAAATCCTCCATTTGCTACCGTAATCTTTTCCAGGCTTTGATTTAAATCAATCGTCAAATTTCCGGGAACAAATACGACTATTGCTTGACCGGAGGCAAGACTCCAAGTACCGTTGATTGTCAAATTACTCGATGTCTGGTATACAGCTGGATTGGTAATTGTTCCGACCGCGGGTCTGCTGCTGCTGGGTGAGGTGAGTGTTGTCTTTGTCCCAAATCTGCGGTAAAAATCATTATAGTATGTATAACCGGGAGGCAATACCGGCAAATGTGAAACATCATGGATCAAAAATTGGTCATTTGATACTCTTCCTGCACCAAAATTGGGAGTACCGGTGACATGACTGACCAACCCGGAATTATTGACCGCACCTTCATCAAGTACAAATCTAACATTAGCTGGAAGAGTCACATCCACATTGGCATTTGTATGTACGCTGCCTCCCCGCACCTGGAACCAAGAAACCGGCGCGCTATAGCCTACATTCCAAGTCAATGTATTTCCGCTTGATAAAGTAGCTGTCGTACTTGTCCCGGACGCTCCACTTGGGCTGCTGCTCCAACATTGCGGTTGGGCCACAAAATTCGGCGGCGGTGAAGGTGTAAGGGTGTAATTAGGTGGACTAATGGCTGCGTTTGTCCAAGTAACATAATTTCCACCTACTTGGGTCTGGCGGGGCAGAGGTGAAGGAGCTGTACTAAAACCAAAATTGACACCATCCAAATAACTTGTGCTGCTGTTGACATCTGTGCAAGTTGTCAATGGTGGAGTGACCAGTACGGCACGTGCCCGGATAGTTCCCGGCACATTGACCACGGTGATTGTCTGAGTATCCTGAGCGCTGATTTGAGGTGTACCGCGTTCGACTCTGGCTCTGATAGTGTAAGTCCCTGCAACAGCAAAATCACAGGCATTATTTGCATTGTAAATTGTGGCACTTTGGTTTAGTGCTTGGACTTCATAAGTCCCATTGTTGGTACAATCGAAGCGATAATTTATCAACCCGGTGGCATTTCCACCCACAATAGCTGTCAAGTCCACGTCATTTAAAGGTACTGTACCTGTGGTTGGATTAATGTTTAATGATACGGTCAAAGTCTGTGAACTGCTGACAGAGATGACAGCCGTATCTTCGCTAAATATTCCCTGCTGGTCGACTCTCACCCGGGCCGTATAGTTTCCGGCAGTAGCATAATTACATAAATCCACGGCGCTATACGGATTTTCATTGGCTATGGTTATGTCTCTTTCGTAAGTACCGTTATTGGTACAGTCAAAACGATAGCGCACACTTCCTGTTGCAGTCCCCGAAACGACACCGATCAAATCTACGCCATTTAATGGCGGAGCGCCGCTTGAGGGAGACACCGACATAGTCACTCCCAAAGTAAGCGGTGTTGCCGGAGATGCCGCGGGCGATGATCCGGGAGGCGGAGTCGATGCGGGTGATGCCCCCGGAGGTGTAGGCTGTGGTGATGGTTGTGGTGCCGGTGTCGGTCCGGTACATTGTCCCGGTGAACACACCAGGCAGCAGTACTCCCAATAACTGCACCAGTGACCGGAATTTCCATATTCATTAGGAGGAGTACATGAATTACTTGTGGCTGTGTAATAAACACCGGGGATTCCCATCACTCCGCATGGTCCAGGACAAGTACTTTGAGCACTGTAATATGGTGTACATGTTCCCGGAGATACACATTCACACATATCTTGTGGAGCAGGATCACCAGCACCTCGTGGACATGTACCCAATTGCGCATTAACAGTTTGTGGATGCAATACTATTAAAAGTGATACTACCAATACTAACTTTATATATAAATTAGATATTGAATTCATTTTTGTAACTATTACTTTAAGTACAATTTTCTCTAGTTAGCAGTACTAAGAACGGTTCGCGTAACCCTTGGGAATTAGTGTATAAAAACACTTCAATCATATCACCTGATTCAGCTTGTTTTTTAAACCATTGCAGGTCTTTCGCATCCGGAGATTTTGGCGGGGGAGTCTGATCCGGGGATAATTTACTGGTATCTATAAAAATATCAGCCCGGTCTATTTTTTGACCTTGTGGTCCCGTTACGTATCTTTCAACACACTGAAAAGTAGTATTACCGGATAAGTTAACAATTTTTTCACTTTTAGTCAGTCGAGCATCAATATTTGTGTCAATATAAAGTGTCGATTCCTTAATTTTTGTAAACCTGCCGCGGATATACCAATCATTTTCCTGATTGATTTGCTTTCCCTTATATTTATCGTTGGGTCTTGAATCAACCGATGAACTGAAATCCCTTTGAATATTACGGATAATTATCACTGATCCTGTCACTACGAGTAACGCCAAGACTAGTACAGTTATTTCGATCCACTTTTTTTTATGTCTTACTCCGGTATAAACACTTGAGGCAGCAGTGCCCATAACTTTATCCTAGCACCAATTTACGAAAAAATACAATAGGTAAGTGAGGAAGGAAATTTATGGAGTTGATGCAGGTATTTCCGGTTTTTGAAAAACCAAATATGCTATCTGGTCTGGAGTCCGGGCACTGCCGTCTTGATTTGGAAAAACTCCCCTCTGGTAAAAGTCAGCCGGCATGTTTGGAAAAATATAACTGCTTGATAAACCACGTGGTGCTCCGTCTTTTGGTATGCACATTAAGTACAAAGCCATCTGCGTCAGTAAAAAAGTTCCTTTGATACCATTAAAAAGCAGCGGTCGTGTAATTTTTAAACTGTTATAAAGTTGAGGACGAATGACGTCCGGTCTTGAAGTAAGAAATTCTAAAACTGGAGGTTCGTCGTCAACTAGTTGATTATCCTGTTGGACTGCATGTCCATGGTTATAAAAAAATAATTTTAATATTCCGTCCTTCTCCAGTACAATTCCGCCGAAATCATCCGGAGGTAAATCAGTTTCATAATATCGAATAGTTGTATTGGGTGTATGCAGAAATGGTATGCCGAGATCTTTCAATATTTGTGCAGCTTTTTCAACTTCCGCTTTTGTCATGTAGTGTAATTCAATTTTTCTGAAATCAGATTTAATGAAATCAGCAGCAGTAGTCCCTTCTCTATTAGTCAGAACAAGTGGAACATATTGCTGGTCTAGGATTGTTTTTGCCTCATTTACAAAGAACATTTGGTCTAAATATTTAGACATATTTTCAGGTCTTCCAAGTGACCAGGCATCTTCACTTAATAAAGCGTAAGCCTCATTAAATACATCCAGAGGCTCTGTAGCTATTTGGGGATCTTCAATTTGTGGGTAATTTCTTGCAAACATCTCGCCAAATATTTGTAAACCAATTCTGTCTGCCAAATTATCTGGTATATTTATATGTCCATTTCCCTCTTCGTCTTTAAATTGTGTAAGGGGCACATCCATTAAAGCCATGGACCATCTGATTGCTGTATATTGTGCCTCGCTCCTCGTAGTCTTCGGGAAAACTATGCCAGCATCTTTAAGAACTTCTAAAATATCAGGTGGATAATCTGCTTCCAAAATCTGACTGATAAATTTCGGATATACTTTGTGATCGTCAATATTTTCTACCACCAATCTACCACTATAACTTCCATCTTTTAATTGTTCCAAGCCGATACTTTTAACAGTTTCCGGATCAATTGGCCAACTCATTCTGGTAGCAATTTCTTCTGGATCTTGGAAAGCAAGTTGCTCCTCTGTTGCCAAAACATACTCTTGTCCGTTACTTCTACCGGTGGTAGCTCCGAAATAAAGTTCATTATTGCCATCTTTTTGATAAACCACTGAAAAACCGTGACTTCCCGGTAAAATAGCTAAAAATATTTTTCCATCGTTATCTTTATAAGTATAAGGTCCTGCTTCGGTGATAGTTTTTCCGTTCCATTCTCCCTTCATGACAGTTTTACCTTCCTCTTCAACCGGAACTAAATTGAACAATTTTGTTAAAAAATCTCTGGATATACCGGAACCTAAAAATTTCTCACCTTTCGCATCGACAAATTCATCTATTTTAACTTCATAAGCACCTGTTCCTGCATCTGCTATCCTGCGTCCCGGATTGGCTAATCCGAAAGTAATTCCATCAATCGCAGTTGGAGATGTGACTCTGTGTAAATCAGAAAAAATGGATGCTTCAGTCATAAGAGCTGCTTTTGTAGCTGTTGCTGTTGCAGCAGCTGTGTCAACAGGAACTGGACTTGCTGTACCTGTAGCTCCAGGGGTGCGGGTTGAAACTGTGGTAGGAGATGGGTCGGGTGTGTTGCAAGCACCTAATCCTAATGTTGCAGCAGTCACTGCCAATACTCTTAAAAAGTCTCGCCTGGTAAGCTGTTGTTTTCGTGGTAGCCACGCAGCATAAGGATTGGCAGAAGCTTTTCTTTCTGTTTCCTCGTTGGCCATATAATTAACCTATAGTATCATAAAGAGTTACTCTCGTCAAGGCAAAATAAAAGCGCCTTCCGGCGCTTAATAATTTGAAACTTTACCCTTCATAAATACTATTCCCATATTTATAAATTTTTAGAGTAATATATCGCAAAGACGTTAGAAAACTTACTCATAAAAAGATGGAGTTCAAATAAGAGCTTGGTACATTTGTCGTTGCACTTCTTTTGGTAAAGTTTTGGCAGCACGTGAGAGGAAATGAGTCGCCTTGAATATTTCGACCAGCACAGGCTCTTTTTCACTATTAGTCTGGATAAGCATATCTTTACCTTCAAATGCATCATCGATTTTATCCTGGGAAAACTCTATCGTAAGCACATCGTCAGTTTTGTTGTATTTGAGTTTCATATCTGCCTTTTCTAGCGGGATGAAATGTGATTACTTTAAGATTTTGGTCTATAGTAACATATATCACTCGTAAAATGTAGTCATCATTTAAAGGCATCATTGCCGCATTTTCACCCAGTTTTGTTTTTCCTAACCACTTGGGATGTCTTATCACTCGGTTTACCCTTGTTTTTGTGAAATACCAACCGCGTTTTTTGAGAAGAACGAATTTGAATTCCGCATGTTTCGTGTATACCCGTCTTACGCTGGTTTGCAACCTGAAAGGTTGCTATAGCAGCTTAGAGGGGTATATGGCCGGAACAAATTCAAGTATGTAGGCTATAGATGATTTTCACTTAGAACTATTTACCAGTTGATAGATTTTACACTACTTTTATACCGTATTTCCTTATCTCGTAGGCTAAAGGATCCCATTTATCGAGTAAATCTCTAGGATGATACGGATGCGGCTCGATCCGTAAATCTATATCATCAACATACCGGGAAAGCATCAGTCTTTCATCATGCCGGTCTTTTCCCAATATCGGGGAAACTACACACACATCTATGTCACTCCATTCTTTAGCAGTACCTTTAGCTTGTGAACCAAATACAATCACTTCAGTCACCGGAAAATTTTTCTCCAGTGAATTTTTATATCGTTGAATTAGCTTTAAAATAGTTGAGTTCAAACGTTTTCGAGCCATATAAGTAATTCCTCTGTTATTCTCAACCAATTCCTGGAATACTCGGGAGTGGCTTTTTTGTAAAATTTAAGTTTGTAATCATCATAGCGGGCTTCAAGGTTAAAAGTATTGATTTCACGTAGTTGCTCACGAATTTCTTTAGATATAGTTATATTTATTTTTTCGGCCAACTCTATGAGGTGATGGGTATAGGGAGGAACTTCTCCTTTCTTTTTTACATATACAGCTTTTAATTGTTTTTCAACTGCCAGATGGCAAAAGAAAAGAGCGTGATTATAACGTTTATTGTCCATCAACTCTTTGCCGGTTTCCAATGCCTCTCTTACGCCTTCACGCCAATATTTCACCACATCTGCTTGAGTCATATATTGCTAGTATAGCAGCTACGAGCAATATCCTAATATAGCAAATTTTTTACATGTCATATAATGTAACCAAATGAACGTCCTTAGAAAATTACGATCCATTTTATTCTTATTTCCTCAAAATTGGGAAATTATACTCACTTTTAATTTCTTTATACTTATCGCGCTTTTTTTTGGGGATGGGTTGCAGCCATTTGTTGACGTATTTGCTGCCGGAGTTTTAAGTGTTTTGGGCTGGTACGCACTCAAAACCAAACAACCGACTGGCAGTATTTCCCGTCCGGTGTATTATTCATGGTTACTTCTGCTAGGGTTTTATATCCTGCGGACCATTTTTTCAGACAGTATCGGACTTTCCATAACCGCAACATTGCGCCTTTTTATGGGATTTACAGTTTTTTATATATTTGCGGTCTACTTGACCGGTCCTAAGTTATTACAGTTCTTTTTAAACATTTTAACTTTAATTTCAACTATAGCGTCTCTTATCGCTCTGATATTCCTGGCATTTCCCCCTCTTGCTGCTAACTTACCGCCAATGAACTTGTTATACCCCTATTTTGGCCATCACCATTTACCATCACTGTTATTCTTTACTTTTCCTTACGTCCTCTCTCGTTGTCAAGGTAACAAGAGTAAACTATTTTTCGTCAGTTTAATTCTGTATGCGTTTATCTTTCTTCTCTCTTTTTCAAAAAGCGCACTAATTGTACTTGCTGTATATTTTGTAATTAGCTTTATAATTTCAATCAAATCCCGTCAGTTGGCTAAAGTAAGTATTAATTTCGGAATAGCCACTATTGCCACACTCAGTCTTATTTTAATCTTACTTTTTTCATCCAGTTTGCAACTCCAACGCTTCGTACCGGATAAATACCTCACCTGGTTCACCCCACAAGTTGATAAATCACCCTCGTTTTTGGAATCCCGCGCACACTACTGGCAGCAGGCCTGGGACGGATTTAAGACTAATCCATTATTCGGCAGGGGACCGGGAACTTTTTACCTGATATCCCGCCGCTTCCAACAGAATCCGGATCAGAATTCCTATTTCGCCCACAGCTGGCCACTTGAACAACTAAGCGAAACTGGAATAGTGGGTATAGCTTTGTGGTTGCTATTATTTTTTTCAATTTACAGAAAGATTCATCGTCACTTACAATCTACATCTTACAACCTACAATTTAACTACCGTAACTCACCACTCACAACTCACAACTCACAACTAATTACAGGAATATTTATGGTACTAGGTCTAAGCCTCATCGACTTTAACCTCAACTTTATCGTCAGCTTATTGCTTTTATTCGCCTTCTTAGGAATGTTAAATAGTTCTGAAAGTACAAATATAATGCATAAAAAAAAGCGGTTTAATTTCTTTATGCTTTTAATTACTTTCTGCGGCCTGTACTACTTCACAAGTATGACATCAATGGTCGCCTCCCAACAAAAAGACAACCAACTTGCTCTACTTTTTGCTCCCTATGACAGGTTCAGGACAATCGCAGCACTGAACTCATCAAAAAATCAAACCGAATTTCGTAATTTTTCCTTAACCAACTTTTTCCACTCCCGTGATCCGGATGTGCTATTCGGAATGGCAAATACACCTATAACCAGAAGTACCTTGGAAAACTTTTTAGCTTTTTACGCTAAAGCAATTATTAATGATCCTAAAAATTTTGCTTATTACAAAGAGTACCTTGAAAAAAGTGCAAGTTATGGATCCGCGCAAGAAAAACTAAATGCTCTCATATTTTCAAGTAGTTCATTTTTAAATGATAATTCACTCAACGAAATTAAAAAGATTTCTGCGTCTGAAGAAGATATTCAAAAAAATTTTAACCCTCAACTCATCAACCAACTGACAAATGAGCCATCCGAGTATTACTTTGCAAAACTATACTATTCTATAGGTCTTAATGTCCTTGATAAGAATCCCGAACTCACTCGACTCTTCTGGGAATATTCTTCTAGAATATACCCGGGAGTTGGTAAAGGACTTCTATACCATGAGCTTGCGGCATTGGCACTATATATATTTGACGACAATCACCTTTCTACCCTATATATTCAAAAATGTATGAAGATTCCAGCTGCGTCTATCCATTGCCGGAATATCAAACCAGATCATTCTAATCTTCCACCGCCAGGAAGCGTTAAGGATTCTGTTATTAATTACCGTGAATGATTTTTTAAGCTAAATGCGTGTCATTACAACTATTCAAACTCTAGATTTTATATGCACAAATAATATTTACCCAGGGAATTTTTTCGCCGTTTTTATAATCAACAACATCGCCTTGATGAAAATGAAGTTTTTGAAATATTCGCCAGATGAATTGTACCGGCTTCCTGATGATTCCTGCCGCAAATAGTTTAAAGAGGTTGATTAGATTAATATTTGTAAAATCTTGCCCATAAACTTTTTCAATAATAAAAAAATCTCCTACAAGATTTTTAAAATCTTGCAGGGAATACTCACATTTATGATAAGGATTTACGGACTTTCCACTCAGTGATACATTGCGCTTCTCGGGTGTAGAAATTATAACTTTTCCATTAGGTTTCAACACTCTCTTGGCTTCCTCTAAAAACTTCTGCGCGTCCCTCCTGGTTAAATGTTCAATCATTTCAAATGACACTACACAATCAAAGAAGTCATTTGGAAAAATTAAAGTACAGGCATCAGACTGATAAAAGTCGATATTATCTTTCCCATAATTACTTATTGCAGTATTTATGGCGGTATTTGAAATATCTACACCAACTACTTGCTTAGCAGATTTTGCTAATATTTTACATCCATACCCGCTCCCACAACCAATATCCAAAACATATAATCCTTTTAACCTTTTCGAAGCAAATTCATACCTTCTAAAATGATCTTTTAGAAGAAACCTGCTTATAAAATTAGCTTCAGGGTTAATGATCCACTCAGGATAGAATATTGACATCGAGTTTGAGTATAATAAAGTGGTATCCTTTGTCAAGTTACTAATTTATTTATCAAATAATAAATAATACTACGATTATGTGTGGAATATTTGGCGCCATTTCTTACAACAAGAAAATTACTTCAGTTAAGTTTAAATCTTGGGCTGATGATCTTTTTCAATTATCTGAATCGAGAGGAAAAGAAGCTGCTGGAATAGCATTATTAACAAATAATAAAATTCATACTTATAAAGAAGCTGTAAAGAGTTCAAAATTCGTTAGACTTAATACATATCAGAATTTATTTAACAAAACGGAAGCTGCACACCCGCTAGCTTTTATTGGTCATTCCCGTTTAGCAACAAATGGATTTCAAGCAAAAAATCACAATAATCAACCTATAGCTAATAATATGGGTGTAATAGTTCACAATGGTATTATTGTGAATGATCAGTACATTTGGAAAACAATTTTGAAAAAAAAGCCTAGATTCGAAGTTGATACGGAAGTCTTAATTGAACTTATTCGACACTTCAAAGATAATGGTGCAGACGTTGTGGAAGCTTGCTCACGGCTATTTAAAAATATAGAAGGCTCTGCTTCAATCGCTGCTTTATTAAAATTTATTCCCGAGTTAGTATTGGCTACAAATACAGGTTCTCTTTATTATGCTTGGATAAATGCGCCCAAGACTTTCACTTTTGCATCCGAAAAGCACATTGTACGTAAATTTCTCGAACGAAATTCCTTAAAATCTGACATATGTCAACTTTTGCCAAATAACGGATTACTTATAAATTTAGATAAACCCAAGGAGCTTCGCTTTTTTTTAGTTGGACACAATGCTATGACTGTCACTAAAAATGAAATTGTATTTTCTATTGGAGAGATTTCAAGTGAAAATATTAAGGAACAATCATTCTTTTACTATTCTGCAAAAAATAACATTAAAAAGTTAAGAAAACATGATTTTAACTATGAAAAAATTTACACATTACGTCGTTGCACTCGATGCATATTGCCAGCAACAATGCCTTTTATTACTTTTGACAAAGAAGGAGTATGTAACTACTGTCTAAATCATAAAAAGATTCAATATCAAGGAAATAAATCTCTTGAGAATTTAATATCTTCATATAGAAAAAGCAAAAGTAACATCGATTGTATTGTGGCATTTAGTGGTGGTAGAGACAGTTCTTATGGTCTCCACCATGTAAAAAGAATATTAAAAATGAATCCAATCGCATATACTTACGATTGGGGATTGGTAACAGATTTAGCAAGACGGAATCAGGCCAGAATTGTCGGAAAACTTGGTGTTGAGCATATTATAATTTCTGCAGATATTGCACTCAAAAGAAATAATATTCGTAAAAATATACTTGCGTGGCTAAAAAAACCTGATTTAGGCATGATTCCTTTATTTACAGTAGGAGATAAACAAGCAGAATTTTATATTGATCAGGTGGCAAAACGTACAGGGACTGATTTAATAATATATTGCTCAGGATGCGAACTTGAAAATGATGACTTTAAAGCCAGTTATTGTGGCGTAAAAAACGGATCACCCGGAGGAATTCTTCATAACTTGTCATTTATCGGAAGAACAAAAATGGCAATTTATTATGGTCGGCAATTCTTATTAAATCCCCAATATTTTAATTCATCTATATTTGATACTGCCTTTGCTTATTTTTCGACTTATATAAAAAGACATAAATATATATATTTTTGGCATTATATTCCATGGAACGAACAGAAAATCGTATCAACTATAAGAAAGGAATATGGGTGGGAAAATGATCCATATTCTAACCTTACTTGGAGAACTGATGATGGGACACCTGCATTTTATAATTATATCTATTATAATGTTCAGGGGTTTACAGAAAACGATACTTTAAGAAGCTACCAAATAAGAGAAGGAGATTTACAAAGAGAAAAAGCTCTCGCAATTGTTCATGAAGAAAATAAGCCTCGATATGCAGCACTGAAAAACTATTTTGATCTGATTGGTTTGGACGGCGATACAATTTTAACCGTTGTTGATGCTATACCAAAATTATACTGACAAAAACAAGTTGAAAAACATATGTTGAAAGAAAATATAAAAAAAAATATCGTTATCGCTCTATTAGTTATTGGTTCCTTTACTTTAGCATTTTCGCTGCTTGAAATTTTTCTCCGAACAACCAATTATCACTATTATCCATTACAAATTCAGGTATTAGGCGCACGAACAGATAACGAAAACAATTCTGGTAGCGACTGGAGAAGATACCACATTTTCGAACACGACGCATTTATTTTTGATCCCCAATTATTGTGGAAACCAAATCCGGAATACCAGATTGTTGATAATGACCAACCAAAACATTTTTTTAATACGTTGGGCTATCCCGGCCCTCTCTTTAATCCATTAACTGAAGGCAGTCAAGAGCGGATCATCACCATAGGCGATTCTCACACATTAGGTCTGCCTATAATTGACAGACAAACTGGAAGGGAAGTTGGTTGGCCAGCCTACCTCGAAGCAAATTTAGGTAGAACATTTGAAGTTATTAACGGTGGTGTGTGGGGATATTCTTCTTACCAAATGTTAAAGCGGTTTCAGCAAGCACTTGATTACAAACCTGCGATAGTTCTCTGGACTCCAAGTGCAAACGATGCCCATTTGGTAGGAGTTTCAGACAAAGAGTACGGAATTATTCAAATTGCATCTACTGAAGCTCTTGTTAAGCTGCGCAGCGCACAACTTATTCAATCTCTCCTAGACAAAATGTTTAAAGATACTCAAAAAGACAAGGAACAACTTGTTCCACGCGTTTCATTGTTAGACTACAAAACAGAATTATCGACTGTAATCGATGAAACTTCAAAACGAAATATTAAATTAATACTTTTGAATCGTCCCTTACTCCATCCTTATCCAGATAGTGAATTTGAAAATAGATTTCAAGAATACAACAAGCTTACCGAATTAATCGCTCGCGAAAACAGTATTCATTTTATCGATGTTGATGCCTTGTTCGCCACAGATAGCCAACATTTTGCGGACTCGTCGCATCTCAACGAGGAGGGGTTAAAAATATTGGCCAATACTCTTAAATCACTCCTCTGGCCTGACATTTAGAAAAATGTACACCAGACTTCTGGTATTCAGTATGTAACTCCTAAATCAAAGTGCAGGTGTTCGGCGTAGTCCGGAAGTTCCACCGACTATCTGATTTCATCCCTAAGTAATTTTCGACATGAAAATAAAATTCAGTTATAAAACTATATCCTGACTTCGCCAAGAACATTTTTTAGTTGAGATTTAGCTTCAAAATATCGATA
>CAYHKY010000045.1:0-12390 GCA_964357355.1 uncultured Gammaproteobacteria bacterium
ACTTCTCGCCTTACCTACTATTCGTAGCGCGGCTCGAAGAGCGATCTTTGGCGGATTGTGTCACTTCTAAACTCTCCGCTTAAAACGGCTCGTTAAGAATTGACACAAAAAAATCGACCCCGGTGAGGTCGATTAGACTTCATCCGAGACTTTTGGTAATTTCCTTATGCTGGATTCTTATTTACCATCATAAAGGAGACAAAGTATACCAGAGTATCTCTACCAGCACAATTCTGATACGAAATATGCGATACGTGACATGAATTCCCATCTCACGTATCACTTATTACGTATTACATTTTGATCTCAACATCCACTCCTGCAGGTAACTCCAAATGCATCAGTTGATCAATGGTTTTATCGGTAGGTTCCAAAATATCAATTAACCGTTTATGCGTCTTGATCATGAAATCTTCCCGGGCATCTTTGTCGGTAAAGGGAGATTTCGCTACAGAAAAGTGTTGTTTGTTAGTTGGTAGCGGGATAGGCCCAGCAATTTTGGCTCCCGTCCGGATCGCCGTATCCAATATCTGCTGACAACACGCATCAATAATACGTGCGTCATATGCTTTTAATCTGACTCGAATTCGTCCTTTTGGCATAATTTAAAGTGCAGTAACTTTTATAAAGAACAAATACACGGGAATTTACTCTTCCCGTGTATAATTTTATATTATCCTGACAATCTAAATCGAATTAGGCGATTATCTTGGTGATAACTCCGGCTCCGACTGTGTGACCGCCTTCACGAATGGCGAAACGCAAGCCTTCTTCCAGAGCCACAGGCACAATGAGTTTCACTTTGCCCTTAAAAGTATCTCCAGGCATGACCATCTCAACACCAGTTGGTAAAGTCACTTCACCTGTAACATCAGTTGTCCTGATGTAAAACTGCGGTCTGTATCCGGTAAAAAATGGCGTATGACGTCCGCCTTCTTCTTTGGCCAAAACGTAGATTTCCGTTTCAAACTCGGTATGCGGTTTGACTGATCCGGGTTTGGCTAATACTTGTCCGCGCTCAACTTGATCTTTCTCAACACCCCTAAGAAGTACGCCGACATTGTCACCAGCTTGACCTTCATCGAGGATTTTTCTGAACATCTCAACACCGGTAACGACTGTCGACTGGGTTGCTTTGACACCGACGATCTCGATCGTTTCATTGACTTTGACGCGACCCCGCTCGACCCTTCCGGTAACTACAGTGCCCCGGCCTTTGATCGAGAAGACGTCTTCGATAGGCATCAAGAATGGTTTATCAAGGTCACGAACCGGAGTCGGGATGTATTCATCTGCCTTGTCCATTAGTTCTAGGATAGCTTCCTGAGCTTTTTCGTCTCCTTGCAGAGCTTTGAGAGCTGAACCACGAACAATTGGGGTTTTATCTCCCGGATAACCGTATTTGGTCAAAAGCTCTCTTACTTCCATCTCAACCAAATCCAAAAGTTCAGCATCAGCAACCATATCAACTTTGTTCAGAAACACCACAATTGCGGGTACATTAACCTGCTTGGCAAGCAATATGTGTTCTCGAGTCTGGGGCATAGGTCCGTCCGGAGCTGACACGACCAAAATAGCTCCATCCATCTGTGCGGCACCCGTAATCATGTTTTTCACATAATCAGCGTGTCCTGGAGCATCGATATGTGCATAATGACGTTTTGCTGTCTCGTATTCACCGTGGTGGATATTGATGGTGACGCCGCGGGCACGTTCTTCGGGAGCATTGTCAATGTCTTCGTATTTTTTGGCTTCTGCCCAACCTTTTTTGGATAATACTTGAGTAATAGCTGCGGTTAATGTAGTTTTACCGTGATCAACATGTCCAATTGTTCCGATGTTGACATGGGTTTTATTTCTTTGAAAAGTTTTTTGGTCTGCCATATTAATTTCCTCCTTGTTATAAAAAGTTTAATTTAACCAACTAGATCAATGAGATTTAATTGTAACATACCCTACGCTTGCTTTGCAATAATCTTTTCTGCAATGTTTTTTGGCACCTCTTCATAATGGCTTGGTTCCATATAATACGCTGCCCGGCCTTGAGACATACTTCTCAGAGTCGTTGCATAACCCGCAAGTTCGGCCAAAGGAACCTGGGCAATAATCAGCCTTACGATACCCCGAGTTTCAGTACCCATAATTTGCGCCCGCTTGGCCGACAGATCACCGATCACATCTCCCATAAATTCATCAGGTGTGGTAACTTCAACTTTCATGATTGGCTCAAGAAGCACCGGATCTGCCTGCTTGGCGCCATTCTGAAAAGCCATAGAACCTGCTATTTTAAATGCCATTTCTGAAGAATCGACATCATGGTAAGAACCGTCATAGAGCGTCACTTTGATATCAACCATCGGGAACCCTGCTACAACGCCATTTTCCATAGCTTCCCTGACTCCTTTGTCAACTGCCGGAATATATTCATTTGGGATGGTGGCACCTTTGATAGCGTCAATATATTCATACCCCTCACCCCTACCTTTTGGTTCCAATCTGATCAAACAGTGACCGTATTGACCCCGTCCGCCGGATTGTCTAATGTATTTTCCTTCACCTTCTGCCAAGCGTTTTATAGTTTCTTTATATGCTACTTGAGGAGCGCCTACCGCCGCATCAACTTTAAATTCGCGTTTCATTCTGTCAACCAAAATTTCCAGGTGCAATTCACCCATGCCCCAAATAATTGTTTGACCGGTTTCAAGATTTGATTTGATTTTAAATGTGGGGTCTTCTTCAGCGAGACGTTGTAGTGCGTATCCCATTTTTTCCTGGTCGGCTTTGCTTTTAGGTTCAATCGCCAGTGAAATAACCGGATCAGGGAAGGAAATTTTTTCCAAAATAATAGGATTATTTTCATCACACAAAGTATTTCCGGTAATTGTATCTTTAACGCCAACCAATGCCACTATTTCTCCGGCGTAAGCTATTTCAATTTCTTCGCGCTTATTGGCATGCATAAGTAAAATCCTACCCACACGTTCTTTGAGGCCTTTATTCGAGTTATAAACGTATGAACCAGAACTTACCTTCCCTGAATAAATACGGACGTAAGTGAGTTTACCCACATGAGGATCAATTTGAATTTTAAACGCGAGCCCGGCAAATGGAGCTTCATTTTTTGGCTGACGTGTTTCTTTGAGAGACGGGTCTCGGGGATTTTCTCCTTGGATTGAAGGCACGTCCAAAGGAGATGGAAGGTAATCAACCACCGCATCAAGAAGCGGTTGCACGCCCTTGTTCCGCAAACTGGTCCCACAATAAATCGGCACCAGTTTGTAGGCAATCGTCGCTTTCCTAAGTGCCGCTTTTAATTCATCAATCGTGAGCTCAACCCCGTTCAGGTATTTTTCCAACAGTTGGTCATCTGTTTCAGCTATCCTCTCAATAAGTGCGGCGCGTGATTTTTCTACCTCAACAAGCAATTCTTGGGGAATTTCCGGAAGAATATCATAAGTTGATCCCAACTCATCACTGCCCCACACAAGAGCTTTACGGGTGAGGAGGTCCACCGAGCCACAAAATGTAGATTCTCTGCCAATTGGAACAACCATAACGGCGGTGCGTGCTCCCAAACGATCTTCAATCATGCCGATAGTCCGCCTGAAATCAGCGCCAACTTTGTCCATTTTATTAATGAAACAAATTCTGGGTACATGATATTTATCCGCTTGATGCCAAACGGTTTCTGATTGGGATTGGACACCTTCTTCTGCATCAAGCACAGTGATACCTCCATCCAAAACCCGGAGCGATCTTTCGACTTCAGCGGTAAAGTCTACATGACCCGGAGTATCAATAATGTTAATGCGGATGTCATTCCAAAAAGTGGTGGTAGCGGCAGAAACAATCGTAATTCCCCGTTCCCGTTCTTGATCCATCCAATCCATCTGAGTTGTCCCTTCATCAATGTCTCCTATTTTATAGGTCCTGCCAGTATAAAAAAGAATCCGCTCCGTTGTCGTTGTCTTACCCGCGTCAATATGGGCAATAATGCCAATGTTACGCACTTTGTCAAGCCCAACGTTACGATTTTTTGTGATAATTGATTGTTGCTGTGCCATAGATTTTTTTGAGGGTTGAAATTAGATATTGGAAGCCAGATCCCTCACCACCTGAAATGGGCAAACGCGCGGTTGGCCTCTGCCATGCGGTGTACAGTATCCCGCTTTTTTATTGATTCGCCTTGATTTTTGAGGATGTCGCTAAATTCCGCTGCTAATTTTTCCGAAAAGGTATGGAACTCTTTATTTGATCGTTTTTTAGCAGATTGAATAATCCAACGGATCGCCAGTGAAGTACGTCTGTCACCGCGTACTTCTATAGGAACTTGATATGAAGCACCGCCAACTCTCCTTGGTCGTATTTCCATACGTGGTCCTACTGCCCCGATTGCCGTTTCAAATGCTTTTAAAGGTTCCTGGCCTTCTTTGGAAAGCAATGACAATGCCTGGTATACCTGTTTCTGCGCCACTGTTTTTTTACCGTCACGCATCAGCCGATTGATAAATTTGACCATCAGCCTACTTCCGTATATCGGATCAGGTTCAAGGATTCTTTTTTGTAAAATTTTTCTCGAACGAGCCATAGATTAAAATGTTTAAGCAGCGGGCGGTGTTACTGCAGGAGGTGCTGCTGTTTTAGCTGCTACCGCTACCCCACCAGATTTCTTTGCGCCATAGCGAGATCTGCCTTGTTTTCGTCCTGCTACACCTGTAGTGTCATATTTACCTCTGACAATATGATATTTCACACCAGGCAAATCTTGCACCCGGCCGCCTTCTACCATGACAATCGCATGTTCCGTCAATTCATGACCGATTCCGGGAATATACGCAGTAACTTCTTGCTTATTTGAAAGGCGCACCCGGGCAACTTTACGCAGTGCCGAATTAGGTTTTTTCGGTGTCATCGTTTTGACCAGCGTCACCACACCACGTTTTTGTGAAGCTATAAGCGGTTTGAACAATCTGTCTTTGGCGTTATAAAATCTCCGGAGAGCCGTAGATTTGATTTTTTTTTGTCCTTTGGTTCTGCCTTTACGGACAAGCTGATTTATTGTTGGCATATTCTTATTTTTAAATCCTCAAATGTATAAGGAAGCAATTATACTGTAGGCACGTATTTTACTCAAGCTTTGCCCGATCATGGCTAACAGGAATAAGTTTACCGATAATCACATTTTCTTTTAATCCTATAAGCCTGTCTTCTTTGCCAGCAATACTTGCATCAGTCAAAACATTGGTTGTTTCCTGAAATGATGCAGCTGAAAGCCATGAACTAGTATAAAGCGCCGCTCTGGTTATACCCAGAATCACCACTTGAGCGGTAGCCGGTTCTCCACCTTCTGCCAAAATTTTGGCGTTTTCTTCTTCAAACACAAGTTTGTCTATCAATTCTCCCGGCAGCAACGTCGTATCACCTGATGTTTCAATACGAACTTTGTCACTCATTTCTCTGACTACAACTTCGAAATGTTTATCGTTGATAGGTATTCCTTGAGACTCATATACTTTTTGTACCTCGTCAATTAGGTATCTTTGGGCTCCGTGTAATCCGCGAACTCCCAACACTTCTTTGATATCTAAAAATCCGATCGTTAATTGTGCACCGACACTTACAAGCTCTCCATCTTTAACAAGCACTTCGCTTGTAACTGGAATTTGATATTCCCTGACTTCAACCGGTTTAATGCCAACACTTTTTACTTGTATTACTCGTGATCCATCTTCTTTTTCCAAAACTTCGACTTTACCTGAAATCTCAGATAAAGGTGAAAGAATCTTTGGCATCCGACATTCAAATAATTCTTCAACCCGTGGAAGTCCCTGCGTCACATCAAGTCCGACGATTCCTCCAGCGTGTTTAACCCGCATCGTTAGTTGTGTTCCTGGTTCACCGATAGATTGAGCTGCCACAATACCAACAGGCACACCCATTTCTACCAATACTCGGGTAGCAAAATCACGTCCGTAACAGCGCGCGCATAACCCATATTTGGCTTTGCAAGTCAATGGAGAACGCACTACTACTCCTTCGATATCATGTTTATTCAATATATCGGCTTCGTTTTGTGTAAGTTGGGTACCGGCTGTTAATAAAGTTTTTTTACCTTTAACAACATCTTCAGCTAAAAAGCGCCCCAGAATTCTGGATATAAATGTAGCTTGGCGTTTTTCGGTGCGTGAAATTTCCAGCCCGTCTTTGGTTTTACAATCATCCAGACGAATGATTGCATCATGTGATACGTCAACCAAACGCCTTGTCAGATATCCGGCGTCTGCAGTTTTGAGAGCTGAATCTGTCAACCCTTTACGTGAACCTCTCGTTGATGTCACATATTCAAAAATTGACAGTCCTTCACGAAAGTTGGATTTAGTCGGCAATTCTACAATTTTGCCCAGTGGGTCAACGACAAGTCCCCGCATGGCGGCAAGTTGTTTCAATTGGTCTTTTGATGCCCGGGCGCCTCCTGATTCAATAATGATTCTTACTGGATTTGACTTTGGTAAACGTGCCCACGTTTCATCGGCGATTTTTTCCGTGATCTCAATCCAAATCTCATTTGCCAATCTTTTCTTCTCTTCAAGAGTGATCAGACCTTGTTGATAATTCTCATCGACTTCGGTGACCCGCTTTTCCGCCTCGACTATGATATCTGCCTTGTGCGGTATCATTTCATTATCAAATACGGATAGAGATACTCCGCCGGCTTGAGTAGCTCCCCAAAAACCAAAATTTTTGAGCTTATCGATGAGATTGGCAACATCCTCTTGCGAAAGAACGTCAAGTGCGCGCGTAATAAGCTGCTTGATTGAGGCTGCTTTGACAGGTTCATTAATAAATTGTAATTCCTGAGGAAGTAACTCGTTAAATAAAATTCTGCCCACAGTCGTTGTCAAAAGAACACCATTTATCCTCACCCGCATCGGCATCCGGATCTGAATTTTTTCGAGTTGCTGAGCTAAAATTGCTTCTTGCGTCGATGCAAAAATAGGTAATTCACTTTCCGGTTTATCTTCCACTAGCGGATCAATCATCGTCAGAAAATAACATCCTAAAGCCATATCTTTATTGGGTACTGTGATAGGTGAACCGTCAGCCGGCTTAAGCAAATTATTGACAGGCAACATAAGTGTCCGTGCTTCTTCCTGTGATTTCTTCGAAAGCGGAATGTGTACAGCCATTTGATCTCCGTCAAAATCTGCATTATATCCTGCACACACACATGGATGAACCCGTATCGCAGATCCTTCAATTAAAATGGGATAAAATGATTGGATCCCCAACTTATGAAGTGTAGGTGCACGGTTTAACAGGACTGGATGATCTTTGGTTATTTCCTCCAAAATATCAAACACTTCACCTTCACGCCTTTCAAGTAC
Organism: uncultured Gammaproteobacteria bacterium; assembly: GCA_964357355.1. Classification (GTDB taxonomy): domain Bacteria; phylum Patescibacteriota; class Microgenomatia; order UBA10105; family UBA10105; genus CAYHKY01. The sequence continues at coordinate 7,386 of CAYHKY010000045.1, forward strand.
ATTTTTTGCACTTTTAACATTGGGTGCAATACCGCGAGCAATAAGCTCTCGGAGTACAAAAGGCTTAAACATCTCCAAAGCCATTTCTTTCGGTAATCCGCATTGTGATAATTTCAATTCCGGACCGACGACGATAACGGATCGTCCTGAATAATCTACGCGTTTACCAAGCAAGTTTTGGCGGAACCTACCCTGTTTACCGCGAAGCATATCGGATAAAGACCTAAGTGCTTGGGTTGCAGTACGTGAAGTCGGGCGTTGCGTTGTATCAATCAACGAATCTACCGCTTCTTGCAACATTCGCTTTTCATTTCTGAGAATGATTTCCGGCGCACCCAAATCCATCAAGTGTTTTAGTCTGTTATTGCGATTGATCACCCGGCGATAAAGATCATTAAGATCACTAGTTGCAAACCTACCGCCAGTCAATTGCACCATAGGTCTAAGATCAGGCGGTATGACAGGTAATACCGTCAAAACCATCCATGCCGGATCAATCATGGCTTTTTTGAGACCTTCGGCAATACGGAGTTGTTTGGTGGCTTTGATATGTCGTTGGCCTTTGGTTTTTTGCGCTTCTTCCCTAAGTTGCGCGGCAAGTTTGTCGAGTTCAAGATCTTTTATGACTTCTAAAATTGCTTCAGCTCCCATGCCGATTGTGAAAAAACCTGCAGCTTTGTATTCCTGAAGCTTCAGATATTCATCTTCGGTCAAAAGCGTCATTTTTTTGATGGAACTTACAAGTTCGGTGAGTTTTTCAAGCATCTGTTTTACCCGTTCTTCTTCTTTGGCAGATTCATCGTCCAGTCTCGCCAGGCGCTGTTTTTCCTTCAGTGCAATTTCGGCCAAAGCCAAATCCCACGCTTCAGTATTTTTGATCCGTTCTTTGACTCCCTTACGCTCATCTTCAAATTCTTTCATTAAGCGTTTTTTGGAATTTTCAAGTTCGGATAATATTTCTTTTTTCTTGTCAGCTACTCTTTTATCCAGTTGTGCCAATATCTCTTTTTGTTTTTCCTCATCGGTAGAAAGTACCAAATACTGGGCAAAATAAATGACGCTTTCCAAAGACCTGGGTGTCATATCAAGAAGCAATGATAATTTTGAGGGTGCTCCCTTAAAAAACCAGACATGAGCAACAGGTGCTGCCAATGTGATATGCCCCATCCGTTCCCGGCGAACTTTTGATTGAGTTACTTCCACACCGCATTTATCACAGATAATACCCCGATAGCGGATACGTTTGTACTTTCCGCAGTAACATTCCCAATCTTTGGTTGGACCAAAAATGCGTTCATCAAAAAGTCCGTCTTTTTCAGGTTTCAAAGTTCGGTAATTAATCGTCTCAGGTTTTGTAATTTCGCCATAAGACCAGTCTTTTATCACCTGGGGAGAAGCAAGGGTGATTTTGAGTCCTGCGAAATCAACGATATTTACAAATGTACCTTTTTTATCCATATATATCACTCCTCACTTTCAATTTTGGGTACAACCACTTCACTAACCTCAACTGTTTCACTCCCACTGGCGTTAGCAAGCGCCTGGGCTGATACGAGTTGACTACCAACTTCGTCTTCAAGCATGTCTGCTATTTTTCTCGCTTGTTGTGTCACTACGCCGATCGGTGTTACATTGAGTGAAAGCGCTTGCAATTCTTTCACTAGGACTTTGAAAGACTCCGGAACATTTGAAGCTGGAATATCAATACCTTTGACAATTGCTTCAAATGCCTTTGCCCGCCCCACTACATCGTCACTTTTGATAGTTAACATTTCCTGAAGTGTATAGGCTGCCCGATGTGCTTCCAGTGCCCATACTTCCATTTCTCCCAAACGCTGTCCTCCCATTTGGGCTTTACCTCCCAAAGGTTGCTGAGTAACTAGTGAGTATGGACCAGTTGAACGTGCGTGGGTTTTATCCTCCACCATGTGGATAAGCTTCATGATGTAACCAATTCCCACTGCGACTGTCAGCGCAAACGGTTGACCGGTACGCCCGTCATAAAGAACAGTTTTGCCGTTAACCGGTAAATTTGCTTTTTTGAGTTCTTCAATTATCCGATCTTCGGAAACTTTTTCAAAGACGGGTACCGCAACTTTGTAGTTCAACTTATATGCAGCTAGACCCAAATGCGCCTCGAGTAACTGACCTAAATTCATACGGGATAATACTGATAAAGGTGAAATAATGATATCAATAGGTGTTCCATCTTCCTGATATGGCATGTCAGCTGCGGGAACTATCTTCGAAATGACCCCTTTATTTCCATGCCGACCGGCCAACTTGTCACCCACGACCACTTTGCGGATTTGGGCAACTTTGATGATTATTTTACGATTGGTACCGGGTTCCAATTCATCCCCTTTGCTTTTATCTAAAACCTTGATGTCAATCACTGTACCTCTCTCTCCATGAGGCATTCGCAAACTGGTATCCCTGACTTCACGGGCTTTCTCACCAAATATTGCCCTCAAGAGTCTTTCCTCTGCAGTCAATTCTGTTTCACCTTTTGGCGCAATTTTACCGACTAGGATATCATTTGGTCCAACTTCTGCCCCGATTACAACAATTCCTTCTTCATCGAGATTTCGCAGTGCTTCTTCACCTACGTTGGGAATATCCCGGGTAGTTTCTTCAGTTCCTAATTTGGTTTCTACAACAGTAGCTTCATGTTCTTCAATGTTGATTGAAGTCAACAAATCTTCTTGCACCAACCGATCGGAAATAACAATTGCGTCTTCATATCCAAGTCCATCAAAACTCATGTATGCAATCAAAAGATTTTGGCCTAAAGCTAGTTCCCCTAATTCACTTGCCGGCCCGTCAATGAGTATTTCTCCCACTTTGACCTTTTGTCCGGCATCGACAATTGGGCGTTGCGAGTAACTTGTTGATTGTGCAGAACGTTTAAATTTTTCAACCTTATATACATCTTCCCCTTGATTATCATTTAGTTTAACAATAACCTTTGCACCATCCACATAAGAAACGACACCGGCTCGTTTTGCTTTAACTACCCGTTGCATGGCGGCGGCGGCGACAGACTCCATCCCGGTACCCACAATAGGAGAGTGAGGTTTAAGCAAAGGCACTGCTTGACACTGCATATGTGTTCCCATGAGTGCCCGATTCGCTTCATCATGGGCTAAAAATGGAATCAAAGAAGCCGATGTGCCTACCACTTGGCGCGGAATCAAATCAATATAATTTACTAAGTCACTGTTTAATTCAATAAATTCACCTTTGTACCTAATTGGTACACGCTCATCCAGAATATAACCATGTTCATCAACTGCCACTCCAGCATGTGTAATACGGGTTTCCCACTCATCGTCTGCAGACAAGTAAACGGTTTCGTCAGTGACTCGACTTTTGATCACGGAACCCCGGTTTTCCTGAACAACACGACGATAAGGAGCTTCAAGAAATCCGTAGTCGTTTATCCGTGCATATAGAGCCATATATGTAACTAATCCAATATTTGGTCCTTCAGGGCTTCTGACCGGATCGATACGACCGTACTGTGAAGAGTTGATGTCCCGAATAGAAAATGAAGCTCGCTCCCGAGAAATTCCACCGCTTCCCATGACGGTAAGGCGACGAAGATTGTCTACTTCAGACAAAGGATTAGTCTGATCAAGAATGGTAGATAATTGGCTTGTGCGGAAAAAATCATTAATTGCTGCAATTACAGGACGCGCATTAACGACCTGGGTAGGCATTAATTCTCCCTCAATTGCCAAGCTCATTTTTTCCCGAACTGTGCGCTCAAGTCTAAGCAATCCTACTCGAAATGCATTTATAGCTACCAACTCTCCCACTCGACGGACGCGACGATTCCCCAAATGATCAATATCATCCACATAACCAATACCTTTAGTTAGTCCGATGAGATAACGAACAGTGCCTACAATATCTTCTTTTGTGAGAACCCACGATTCCCGGGAATTTGAAACAGACAGCTTAAGCTTTTTATTCATCTTGAAGCGTCCTACTCTTCCCAAATCATATCGGCGCGGATTAAAAAACATGTTTTGGAGAAGTTCCTGAGCATTTTCCAAAACAACCGGTTCTCCTGGTCTCATCTTTCGGTAAATTTCCAATACAGCTTCAATATGGCTTTTGGTGGGATCTTTCGCGAGAGTATTAACCGTAAATCCATGATCTGGATCAGTATCCACATCTTTTAACATCTGAATAATTTCCTCGTCCGTCCCAAATCCAACTGCACGAAGCAGTGTAGTAGCAGTGAATTTACGTCGGCGGTCAATTCGCACAGATATTACATCGTTTTTTGCCATGATAAATTCGAGCCAACTCCCGTGTGTTGGTCGGATTTCGGCTGAATAGAGGGTTCTTCCGCTTGTCGGATCAATATCACTTGTAAAATAAACACCGGGCGAACGGACGAGCTGGTTAACGACACATCTTTCAATGCCGTTGATGATAAAAGTGCCGGTCGCAGTCATCGCCGGAATGTCACCCAAAAAAACTTCCTGAGTCGCTGACTTACCAGTTTGTTTATTAAGAAGCGTTGCCTTCACTTTGAGAGGCATATCGAAAGTAACGCCTTTATTCAAAGCTTCAAGCGGAGAATACACGGGTTTACCAAATGTATATTCACCAAAACTTAATGACCAATTTTTACCGGTGAAATCATCAATAGGAGAAATTTCTGCGAGGAGTTCTTTTATGCCATTCTTAAGAAACCAGTCATAAGATTCACGTTGTACCAACGTTAAATCCAACTCAGGAAGAAGTGCTGTTTTGTTACCCCAATACTGACGATGTGGAGCGTTTGACTTCATTGCGGCGTTTAACGTAAAAACGGCAGTTTGAGAACGACAAAATAAAGCGTACATGAACTCGTACGCTTTATTGCGTATTTACTTAAAGTTTTTATACCATAACATATATATCTTTGTCAAGAACTACTGCATAATAGTAAGGGTGTAAACTGACTTCTCAATTTTCGGTGGTTTCTGATTTCTCAATTTTCGCTTAA
>CAYHKY010000046.1:0-12289 GCA_964357355.1 uncultured Gammaproteobacteria bacterium
AGGGTGGATCCTTAAAGATAATATTCCAGGATTTATGGTGCTTAGTCCAATGTCTCTGGTAGTAACCGCGGTATTTTATTTTGACCTGGTAGTCCTTGTTTTTAAAATTAAAAACTGCGGATACTTCGATATTGTTGGCGTCAACCAGAAATCCGTCCGGGGTCTGCAGTGATTTTTGGGCAGCCCCGTCCAGTTGCTGCAGGTTATTTAAGGGGACTGTAAGTTGGTACCTGGGCAAAGTTTCAGGTGTCAGATAGGCCCCTGCAAAAAATAGGTCAAAGATTCTGGAAAAGCGGTAATTTTGATGGAATACCGATGCCATGGCATTACCGAATACCGGATCAAGCCGTCTAATTACCGGGACGCGGGACAAGGTTTCCCTCACTTTGTGGATCCCGCCCAAATCAAACAAGATTACCAAAACCGCGTACCAGATTAAAAGGGACACGATAATTAGCGTCAGATTTTTTTTTACTATCCTCAACATGAAATGGCTTTGGTTAATACGGAATTTCCCCCTTGAGGGAAGTGAGCTGCGGCTGTTTGATTTTGGGGATTTTCCGGAGTTCCTGCATAAACACCTCTATGTCCGTATCCTTTTTAAATTGGATTTGGTAATTGTTTTCGCTCGCATCGTCTGCGGTTGTGGAGCGGATTGCGGAAAGTAAATATTCTTTCAAAAATTGCTTAAACACCCGGTGTTCGGATAGGGTGTTTCTAGTAATCACACTATTAAAAGACAATATGTACCACGATCCGTCGTACGGCGCGAAACGGGTCTTGCTGAGAATAAATGCGGCTCCCAAAACAAATAAAAGTCCTAAGAAACCGAGGGAATACGAACTGCTGCCGATTGCCATGCCGATCACAATTGACAGAAAGACGAAGACGGTATCCTTGGTGTCTTTGATGACGGTGCGAAACCTGATGATGGAGAAAGCACCGACCAACCCAAACGCCCGGGCCAGATTGTTGCCGATGACCATAATGACAATTGAAGCAATTAATGTCACCAGTACCAGGGTCGAGGCGAATGAATAAGAGTAAGAAAATCCCCGGTGGGTTTTGGTATATCCCCAACTGATGATGGCACCCATCAGTCCCGCAATTATGAGATTAACCAGGATATTGCCGATAGTGAGTTTGATTCCGATTGCGCTTTCAAACATGGTAGTTGGGGTCAGCTGTACGTCAGAAAATCTAATTCGTCGACTATACCACAACTTACCATACTATTATAGTATTTTGAGAATGAATCCCGCTGCAACTGGAAACCGGTGATGATTCTATGGAGCCAGTTAGGAATGGTATTGGCAAATTTTATTTCCATGACCAGGTGATGCCTGAGTATTTTTAAACCATAAGATTCACTGAATAAATCCTGGGCGGTATGGGCGGTGATGTTTCTGTCAAAATTGACGCGGATATTTTTGTCGGTACGGTCAAACAACGCTTCGCGGTCAAAGACTATTTTGAGTGTGGGTACGAGACCAAATGCATCGGATAAGACATTGAAAGTTGTTGAAACTGCATCAGTCCTGCCGGGTATTTGACAAGGATTTGCGGAAATAAGACGTTGGTACTGGAATGAGGAAATCTTTACGCGTTCTTTGATACTCACTTCCCCGAATTTCTTTTTGAATTCCAAAAAAATCGATTGCGGGTTTTTGGTATCATCGGAGTAAGTCCGCAACCTGATTTTTAGGCGGCTAATCAGCCCGTCCCTTTTGTCATAGAAAAACTGTCTTTGCCGGGAATCAAAATACAGGGAGTAGACGGGGTACGAATTATCGGGTTTTAAAAGTGAAAAGGGATCGTATTTGGTAAACGGACGGATGGCGCGGGTGATAGACTTAGCTTTCGTTTCATCGATAAGGTATTTATATTCTATACGCTTCATTTTTTTGAATTTTAATATATCCTGCAACTTATGGTAAGGTAGCAGATAGGTTAAGAGGTATGCCTATGAGAACAAAAAAGATGATGCTGGCCGGGATATTTCTCTCCGTTTTTGTTTATTTCCGGAGTTTTTTTAACTTTTTTCTTGCCGAGGATTGGGAGTGGATACCGCTCATTGACCGGTTGAAATTTGCCGAAATTTACAAAATATTTCTGCCGCAGACACTTGGCGGAATTCCTGCCGGGTTTTGGCGTCCCGTCATCCCTTTTTTGTTTTGGATAAATTACCGGTTCGGGGGCCTGGCACCTATTGGATACCACCTGACTAATTTCCTGTTTCATCTGCTGACCGCCGTCTTTGTTTATAAGATTGGCAGTCGTTTAAGCGGCAAACCGACAGGCGCAATGGCGTTTTTACTGTTTGTCGTATTTCCATTTCACTCGGAGGCAGTAGTCTGGATTGACGGCAGGTATGATGTGGTGATGGCATTTGCGGTAATTTCATCTTTTTATTGGTACCTCAAAAAAAGCGGAGAAAAATTACATTACACATTGCTTTCATTGGCAGTTTTTTTACTGGCTCTTTTGACCAAAGAGCACGCGTTAGTATTGCCGTTATTGATAGCGGCGTATGAGATCCTGGTGAGGAAAAAATCAGCAACCAAAATCCTTAGGTCGGTTTTTCCCTATGTTTTTATGAGTTCCCTGTGGATTTTATTTAAATTATTTTTTGTCAAATCATCACTTTTGATATTGGCCTACCACGGCGTTTTTATTTCCCGATTAGTTTTCTATTACCTGGCAGGGTTGGCAGGTTTATTTATATTCAAGTTGCACCGCAAACCGTTTATGCTGTTTTGGTATATTTGCCTGGGAATTTCCTTGTTACCTCTTATCCCGCTCCCCACGGAGGAGAGATATTTATATTTACCGTCCGTATTTGCGGTTTTAGTCGTTTCCGACTTGTTTGCGGGGTGGCGGTCACGTTTCAAATTTGTAAGCAGAGCCGGTTTTGTCATTTTGCTCGCGGGTTTTTCTATCCTCTTATTTTTTAAAAATGAGCGCTGGGTGGAAGCTGCCCGATTGGCCAAGCTGATAATTGCCCAAGCCCAGGAGGAAACCCGGACTATTCCCGCCGGACAGCCAATATATCTTCTGGGATTACCTGATAATTTTGCACGGGCGCTGGTTTTTCGGACGCATGCGGCCCAGGCAATGGGCGCCAACGGAGTGACGCAACCTGTATCAGGGGGAATAACAATTGACGGGATAACCGGTTTGAAGTTGATAGGTACGGAAAATGGCGCGTATATTTTTGATTATAGCGACCCGCCGGTCATTTTCCGGCCGTTGATTAGAGAAAGCACTGTAAATGCAGTTACCTTAAATGACGGAGTTGCCGTAATCAAAATAGACAAGGTGAAAAATAGGATTGTGGTCCGGCTGACCAAAAATCCGCTGCCCCTGATTTTGTATTTTGACGGGAGACAACTTCGAAAAACAAAATAATTAAATTGTCTTATGCTTGAATTGCCACTGGCGGTAATTTTCTTATTTTTTGTAAGCTTTTTCCCCGGGCGAAGCGTAGTAGAGAGGTTACAGTTTACGCGTTTGGAGAAATTTTGCGCCGGTTTCGGAGTATCATTTTTCATTTTTTTTGTCGCCGGATTTCTGGGGTTTATTTTTAACCTTCCGCCTTTGCCTTTCCACCAGATTATTGTTGCTTCGAGCCTGCTTTATAGCGCGTGGACTTTGCTGAGGTTCAGATGGTTGGGGAAAGAGGAATTGGTTTGGCTGGGGATTCTTTTTACGGCATATGTTTTTATCATCTCTATCCAAGGATTACTGCCAAACTACATCGGCGGCAGCTGGATTTACGATTGGTATGAACATTATGCCCGGATGCAATATTTTTTGTTGAGGTTACCCATCCACACACACTTCGGTCCATACCTTTTACCTGCCAGACCGCCACTTTTTAATGTCGTGGCCTTTTTTTGGCAAAGCATGGTAGGCGCCCAATTTTGGCGTTACCAACTGGCGGCATCAATGATGAATTTGACTCTGATTCTAACAGGCTGGTTATTTGTAGCAAAATTTCTTAAACGCCAAATTAACCTTAAATTTTTACTCTTCGCCACAGCCGTATTTTTACTTAATCCGGCGGTGGTCGTTGAGCTGACCTTCACCTGGAGCAAGGCCTTAGCCGTATACTATTTGCTCACAGGATTTTATTTCTATCTGAAATTTCGGGATGGGAACCCGAGACATATTTTTTTGGCAGCCGTATTTCTGGGAGCTGCGTACTTGACTCATTATTTAGCAGTCCCTTATATTCTGGGGATCATAATTGACGGCATACGGCAGAGCATTTTAGACATTTCAAAAGTCCGCGCCCGGATAATCGGGCTTTTGATATTTATAAGCATTGTCACTATGTCGTATGCGTGGGCCGGCAGCCGCTTCGGTTTGGGCCAGGCTTTTTTGGGCAATACCGCCTACGAATGGCAAAAAAATATGAGTTGGGGGGAAAGAATTACCAAAGACCTTTCAAACTTCCGCCGGACTTTTATCCCCCTGATATCTTCGGCACAAGCGCCTTATCTTCAGACGGTAGTCAGCCAGGGAAATCCTTTATTAATTATTTATGATTTGGCGTTCAGTTTTTACCAAACTACTTTTCCGGGGCTCCTGACTGTGACTTTGAGCCTCCTGTTGTTCAGCGGATTATTTTATAAAATTAAAACCAACGGGTTTAAAAACATTCGGAGTCAAAATTGGCGATACATTTTCAATAAATTTTCCATCTGGTTTTGGTTCATATTGGCGGGAATTTTAGGGTTATTGACCGTACCGGCGCGTTATGCCTCGGGGGTGGCCCATCTGATATTGTTGCCTATGTCATCTTTGGGCATTACTTATGCAGCAGTGATTTTATTTCAATTCAAATTTAAGCGGGTTCGGGAGCTTATTTTCCTGGGGATTATGGTCGAGTCGGCTTTACTGCTTGGACTCCGCATATATGTGTCCAGGTACGACGCCAATCCCAAATATTTAGAGTCACAGGGGAAGTTTTTGGAAGTTGAGCGGATGATGTCTGTCAGCAAAATAAATTATGAGATCAAGGCAGCCAATGATTTGGAATTCCTGAGCGACCGTTACCAGCCTTTTGTTCTGCTATTTGTGATTATCGTCGTAACCGGAGAGTTGCTGCTTGGTTCGTGGCTTTTTATCACCTTACAAGGTGTCACCTTTAAAGGTGGGATCAAACCGTATCAATAACTACGCCTTTTTTATAAGCGCCAGGAAATACCGGGCATTGGTCATAATCGTTTTTTTGAGGACTATGGATGCGCAAACGGTGTAGAAAGATAATCCCAGGAAGCCAAGCACGCCCAAATGTAGCAGGTTATCGATGCGTACGAAGTTTTTTATTTGGAAAAATACCCATCCGGTAAGAAGTGAGACGCCCAAGGAGGGCAGAAATTTTGACCAAAAGGCAAACTGCACTCTCTTTTTTAAGAACATAAAGGGTAGAAAGATGCCGGTAGCAGATACCAGAATACTGGCTACCCCGAAACCGTTAAATCCAAAAACGCTAACCAGGGGAATAGTCAATGTCCACTGCAACAGCGCCCACAAAATATTTAAATTCCGGTATGTACCGGATAGTCCAAGTGATAGTAATGCATTTGTCAGGATCAACCCGACAGCCATTTCCGCGGATTGTACCAGTTGGAGGCGCAGGAAAGATGCGGCAGGCAGCCATTTTGCAGTATAGAAAAAGGTGATTATTTCCTCCGCGAATACAAAAGTTACCGCCATCAGCCCAAAGCTCGTCAAAGCGGTCGTTTCCAAAACTTTTTCCAGAGTCTTGGCCACTATTTTTTTATCAGATTGCGAACGCGAAAGAACAGGTATCGTGACCCTGGCGATAATTTCCATAAAAATTCTGGTGAAACCCGCGAGTCCGGTCGCAAAAATCGCAAAACCTACCGCTTGGGCTCCGGTCCAAATCCCTGGTCCCGGATATTTACCGATATAGATGGGTAATACGGCTCCGCCTGCCGTCAACACCCAGACGCTTAATTGGTAGGCGAGCCCAAAAGACACGAGCGGTTTCAGCTCTTTCCATTTGATGCTGAGCCCGAATTTCCAGGGTGAAAGGATGAGGTAGGTCAAGGATGAGCCGAGTTTGGCAAGTATGTCTGATATTACCAGTGCAGGAACTGTCAGACCCAAGAGTGCCAGCGGAATCACCAGTCCTTTGGCAAGGAGCAGATTGACGAAATCAGCCAATGTTACCTTCACATATTGCAAATGCCGTTCGGCTAGGGCTCTTGAGACATTTCCGATTGTAGTTAAAGGTAATGTTAAAACAAGCAACCGCAGTTGGAGCGTGGTATTTGTATCCAATTGCGATCCGTAATAAGCTATTATAATTGGCGCTAGTAGCCATAATATTAAACTGGACAGGAGCGAAAGCAAAAACTGGAGGGTAAATACCGCCCGCAGTTCCGGGGTAGTCGGCTCGGTTTGTTTTTGGATGAGCGCGATGTTTAAACCGATATCGCAAAAAAAAGAAAAAATGGTGACGACAAAAGAAATGATGGCAAAAACCCCGAAAGCCTGAGGGATTAACAGCCGGGCGATGATGATATTTGACCCGGTATTAAATACCTGGAACACCAGGCTTTTAGTTATCAAAATCGCGGTTCCTGAGACAGCTTTGTGTTTTAATTGTGGAAACATTTAGGTAAATTATCCGGTTTAAGGAGCTGTTTTAAATAAATCTTAAATATCATTCTAAGAGCCGATATAGAAATTGGCAATGACCAGTGGTTTAGAGTTTATATATATGGGCATGACGCGATTTTTTTTAGCACTGAGCGTTGTCTTGTTTCATACCGGGGCACAAAAAATGCTCGTAGGAGGTGTTATTGCCATCCAGGTGTTTTATATTTTTTCCGGCTTCTACATGTCTCTCATACTGTCTACTAAGTACAACAAAATTAATCCCTTTTAAGGATCCTGCGTAGGCAGGAATTCCTCGCCGCTTGCGGCGTAATTGTCATTCCCGCGAAAGCGGGAATCTTAAGATCCCCGATCAAGTCGGGGATGACGTTAAGATACCTCGCGGCTTGCCGCGAGGAGATTCATTCACGGACTGAAATTATTTTTTTTAAACCGGATACTGAAAATATTTCCTCCTTACTGGGTGGTTATGTTATTCACATTGATTTTCGTTTTACTTTCTCCCAAAGTCGCGGTGTTTGATCAGCTTAAACAAATGCTGGTAAATCCCTCGCACTATAATTTTTTCACAATTTTTTATGTACTGTTTGGAAATGTATTTATCATCCCGCAAATTTTTGGTGCATGGTTAAGTTTTAGTAAAACTACAACTATCCTATATCCAAATATAAGTATGATAAATCCCGATCCGCTAGCGTTTATATTTTTCCTCGTACCGCAAGCTGCGACTTTGGGGTTTGAACTTATTTTCTATTTATTTTCTCCGTTACTAGTACGATCAAATTCAAAAGCACTTTTGCTGGCAGCATTTATTTCGTTATTTCTGAGATTCATTTTGACCGGATACGGATATTGGGGTGATCCCTGGACAGCCGGGTTTTTTCCGACGGAGATGATTTGGTTTATCCTGGGAATAGTTTCCCACCGAATTTATCAAAAAATTTATAAATCAAAGCAATCTAATTTTTATAGCCTGTTTGCATTTTTCTCAATGATCTTTTCGCTCGTTTTTTTCTATTCATTCCCGGATTTCGGATATGTAGCGGGATTAACGGTCAGCAATTGGTTGTTTTCAGTAATCATTATTGTGAGTATTCCATTTACATTTAAGCTTTTCAAAAATAATCATTTTGACCGACTTTTAGGCGATCTTTCATATCCGGTGTATTTAACTCACTATTTATTTGTGGTTGTTGTGCATTTGTATTTCAACCGCTCTCCGGTTGTAAATATCATGGTGATATTAGGATTAACTTTTTTTTCTTCGGCAGTAATTTTATTATTTGTTTCCTATCCAATAGATAAATTAAGGAGAAAGATCACGGTTTCGAATTAAAATAATCCCCGGAAATTTATGGTGGTCGGGTTTGACGAGCTTGGGATCCGCTGTAATTTCCAAAGTATGATCCTGGGGATAGGTGATGTGAGTTTCCTGCCAGGTGGCATTTAAGCTGAAATTAAACGCATTAACAGGTAGTTTAAACTTCTTTAAAATATATTTCATATACAATTTTCCCAAAGTTTCATATTCCCAGGGAGTGATGACGTCAGGCGCGAAGTGGTGTACACCATATCCCAAAAATTCAGCATAATTCACTATAAACTGGTGGTAAAAAGGCGACCGGTATAGAAATATTCCGGTGCCGTCAGGAGTCAAAAAACGTTTTAGATTGCCAACCAACGATATTCCCAGCGCGCCCGTGTCAACAAGAGGAGTGTTTCTGGCAGCGTCCAGATCCAAGCCGTACGGCGGATTTGAAATGATGACATCAAATTTTTTACCCCCTGTCATACCTGCATAAGCAGCCGGGGGTATAGCAGTTACGTGTTTGGTTTTGATAACGCTGCCGAAACTCATTAATCGTTTATTTTTTTCCAGAGTCTGGATTGCCTGACTATTTATGTCTGTTGCCAGGACATTTTTTGCTCCTAACTTGGCCGCGTACAAACTGATAAGTCCGGCACCTGAGCCTATTTCCAGCACCCGGGCATTTCGGAAAAGACTTGCCCGTGATTTCATAAAAGGTAGCATAAAATGTTCCGCTTCATCAGGATAAAACACATTTTGTTTAACAAAAATTGTTTTCCCCAATATTCGCGAATAGAATTTCTGCTGGCTGATTCCCCGGCTTTGGATAACAGATCTCAATTTTGAAAAATAATTAAACATAGTTCAGGACTTACGCAATTATTCTTCGAGCGAAGCGAGAAGTCAAAGAGTAGTTCTCGGCTTTCAGCCTCGAACAATAAGGATGTGCGTAACTCCAGATAGTTAATAAAATCCGGTATACTCTTCTTACTGTAATTTGCAACTTTTTCGTAAGAAAAATGTTGCTAATTCAGTCTAGAAGGAGTTATGGCCTCATAAAGTCAAGCAAGTTGGCTATAAATTCGGGTTGATTGTGCACCCGCAATATTTTTCTCCGTTTTCCGATTGTTTTCCCAATATTTTTTACAAATTCAAACCATCCGGCTGCATTGGCAAAAGCTAAACGGATATTTCCTCTAGCCAAAAATATTATAATTGAACCTAAGCTGATAAATAATTGAATTATTAAACTAACTAGTAATTTTAAAGGCGGCGAATTTTTGGCATATGTTGTGAGCTGGTTTTTCAATGAATGCATATAAAAAAATTCATAAGCTGAACCCGTTGTACTTCCGGCTCCGACATGAAAAAGTTTGCATTTTGGCGTGACTTTTACCCGGTAACCGGCCAGATTTATCCTCCAGCACAGGTCAACTTCTTCAAAGTAGAGAAAATAATCCGCATCAAAACCACCAATTTTTTCAAATACATCCTTTCTGATTAAAAACGCGGGTCCTTTCACGGAAAAAACCGGATATGATTTAATATCTGATTTTTTAATGAAAATGCCGTTATTCGCATAAATTTCCGGATGAATATTTTCAGCGGATTTAAGCCTGCCGGTTATACTGAACATGACCCCGCAAGATTGGATCCGGTTTCTGTCATAATAATCATAAACTAACCCCTGAGTACAACCGATTGCGGGATTTGTTTCCATAATACCCACCAATTCGGAAACGTATTTGGGGGCTAGTTCCATATCTTCATTTCCGACCATCACATATTTCCCCGTCGATTTATTAACACCGGCATTTAATGCGCTCCCCAGACCGTCATTGACATGGCGTATTATCACTTTTATCCCCCGGAATTTTTTTTTGATAAATTCTCCGATTTTGTCTGGTGATGCATTATCGACAATGATTATTTCTATATTGTGATAATCTTGTTTCAAAATTGATTTAAGACACGCCGAAAGCCACTTTTTGCCACTGTAGGTGACTATCACTACTGATACCAGAGGAGATTTTTTATTTCGTTGCATATGATTTTTTAAAAAACAAGATGTCGGGATGTCCGGAGCGATTTTTTGTATGTATCAGTGAAAAGTTATGTACTCCCAAAAACTTTTCCAGTTTTTTGCGTTGCTGATCATGTAAATGACATTCAAAGACAATTAGATCAATCCGCTTGAATACAGTTGCAGGAGTCGCCATCAGTATATTGTATTCAGCCCCCTCACAGTCAAGCTTGAGAAAATTGCATTGGGAAATATGGTATTTATGAAAAATCTCTGCAAGTGTAACAGAATTGACTGTTTCACTCTGCCCGTTAGATGTAGCAAGGGAGGCAAGACTTCGGGACGTTTGGTTTATAAATAATTTTTGCTGTTTATTTTTATCGGACACGGCAAATTGTCCGGCAGTGATATTGGTGAAGCGATTAATAAGAATATTTGCTTGCAAAAGTTTGAAATTCTCAGAAAAAGGTTCGAAAGCGTACACTTTACCCTTGTATGCTTTGGCCGCAGCCTGGAGGGTAAATGTACCGATATGTGCACCAATATCTATGACTGTATAGTCTGACTGGATATCGTATTCAGGTGCCGCATATTCACCCCTAAATGTATTATCAGCAATTCTACCGTCAACATCGTCGGTTCTCACTAAAATCCTGATCGAATTTCGAAGTTCATAAACAAGCAACGGGGTAAGAAAGCGGAAAAATGAACGGTCAAATATAACCACCGGCCAATTTTTATAGAGCCGGTAAATGGTTGCAATTGCACTGATTTTTAAAATAAAATAACGTAATGGATTTAACATGAGTTACGTACCCTGTCATTGTCCGGCTTGACCGGACAATCTATAAAGATAAACTCATTAGATTCCGGTTGGAGTTTACTCCGTAGATTCCCGCTTTCGCGGGAATGACAATCTAAACATAGTAAATCTGCGTAAGTCCTGATTTAGCATAACTGTACTTTTTTAACCAATTTTTCTATATAATTCTAAAAATGAAATCAATCAGGTGCCGTTTGTGTGATTCTACACAAATTTTACAAGTCCTACTACAAGGTGAAAATAAATTATTATCCTGTAAAAATTGCGGGCTATCTTTCAGGATGAGTTTCCCCGACAGTAAAAAACTAAAAAGCTATTATAGAGACGGTTATTTTACTCAAAAAGGAAAAATACCCATGGGGTATCCGGACTATGATTTTTTCATCAACTCCTTCAAAACATATTTCCGCGCTATTTTAAAGAAACTTCAGGATAAAAATTTGCCCGGGAGATTAATAGTCGACATCGGCTCAGGACCCGGAGTATTTTTAAACGAAGCCAAAAAACTTGGGTTTAGAGTTATGGGAGTAGATCTGTCCCGGGAGGCTAGTCTCACAGCCAGGTCAAAATACGGGATTAAGGTTTGGCTGGGGGAATTTGAAAAGCTCAAAATCAGTCCGGATACGATCGATATCATTACCTGTTTTCAGACTCTGGAGCACATGAAAAATCCGCAAAAATTTCTCAAAACTGCCTACCGGATGCTCAAACGAGGAGGAATCTTACTTATTACCACGCCGAATAATGACTCATTGTGGAAAAAAATCCTGGGTCGGCACTGGTTTTCTTATTCCCACAACGAACACCTGTTTTTCTGGGGTAGAAAGTCTTTATCCCTGGCATTTCATAAATGCGGATTTACGCAACAGGAATTTTTTTCCGATGACTGGCGCAGTTATAGTTTTACGGAAGTTTTGCAATTGGTCAGAGCTTACAGTGGAATTGATTTGACAGGTGGGTGGTTAAGTCCGTTAACTAAATTAAATGGGAGATTTAGAATTCCGTTCCCAATTGGCTCAATCGGAGTTTTAGCACGGAAAGATTGAAATTAACAGGACTTACGCAAACATTATTGTTCGATCGGCCAATGGCCGAGAGAACTTTTTTAAGACTTCTCTCCGTCAGCCGACGGATCGAAGAATAACTGAGTAACTCCTAATTTAATACAATTTCGGAATTCTGTCGATTGTACCAAGCGCCCGGTCGCCGTCTATTTCAATTGCGTCAAAATACCATTTGAGACCTTCGTAGCGGGGTTTATTTTCGCTCTCAACCATTTGCAAGGCTTTTTTTCGGGTGAGAGATCCTAAGCGGATTTGGTTGCTTCTGAGAGTGTCGTTTTCCGTAAAACCCTGCACTTGGCAGTAAATGTAATTATAAAACGGAACCGAGCCGTCGCCGATACGCCAGGTTGTCGTAGTCTCAGGATCGGTTTCCCAACCGTATTCTTTTATCAGAACCTGATTAATTTCCGCCTCGT
>CAYHKY010000047.1:0-11973 GCA_964357355.1 uncultured Gammaproteobacteria bacterium
GCCTCCGGCTCCGCATGAACCTCCTCCAGAACCCGCGGCAACCTGAGCATCAGTCGTGCCTTGGACTTGAGCAGCGGGAGCAGCAGGATTGCCGCTACCCTCAATCACTGTGAACGAACCTCGAAACATGCCCATCATGCATGAAAAAGGAATTTTTCCTGTTTCTTTAGGAGTAAACTCAAATGTATTTTCTCCTGGATGAAGGTTAGTTCGGATACCAATTTTGGAAGCCAATATACTTGCCGCACATGAATTGGGATCGAGAGATGTGATAATCCACTTTACCGGAATGCCTGCTTTAAGCGTAAACGAATTTGGCTCATACCCGGCGCTGGTTTGCTTCATACGGACAATTTGGACATTGCCTTCCAGAGTAACTGCATTGTTGTCACTTGTAGCTGCCAGGACATTGGTGCCGGTTGCAATTAGAGAATTTACATCCCAGCCCAACAAATTTAAACCATTATTCAGATTAAACAGCGATAAAGCAACGACGATTACTCCGGCAAATTTGAAAAACTTTTGTGCAAATACTCCCTTAACCAATGACGTAATTCCACCGATCCCTAAAAGTCCAGGTGCCGTACCAAGCGCAAATACTCCCATGATGGCAGCTCCCGCTAAGGGATTACCGGTTGAAATTGCATACAGTTGCATGGCTTGGGTAAAACCGCAGGGGAGAAAAAATGTAGTTGCTCCCATGATAAATGAATTTTTGTGAGAATATTCTTGGTTCTTTTGGTCTTTAATACCAAACAATTTGCTAATGCTTTTGGGTAGTGTCAGTTTGAAATTCTCCAGTCTGGGCAGTAATCCCGTTAGTTGGATTCCAATGGTCAACATAACGAGTGCCACGGCCAGAGTCATGATTCCCAGAGAAAATCCGGACAGTTGAAACATTGAGCCGGCTAAACCGATAACTCCGCCTAAAATTGTATAAGACAAAATCCTGCCGGCATTAAAAAACAGGTGAGGTTTAAATTTTTCAAGCCCTGACGCATTTGGTCTAATCTCAGAAAACCGCGCTGATACTCCTAAAATCAAACCTCCTACTAAAGCCATGCAGGTAGAAAAACCCGCAGTCAATCCAATAAGCGCCACGGTAACCAGATTTGTCGGGTGCGAGGCTGAAACCGCAAAAAGTTTGGTCAGACCCAAGATACTAACAATTACATACATTGCTCCGAGGGCAAATAATGCATAAAATATGTCGATGTAATCATCCAGTTTTTTGGAAAACCAGGGTTTTTTTTCATTAAATCCAACATCATACCCGGCTTTCTTAACTGCATTTTCTACGTCTATTGCGTTCAGGGATTTTTCGTAATGAACGATAGCACAGGCTTTTTTCTCACTCACTTCAACTTTTGTGACACCCGGGATTTGGGACACTTCATCTTCTATTAAAAGCTCACATGAGCGGCAGTGCATGCCGGAAATGGGAACAGTAGTTTTGTTCATATGAGGAATATCCTACCAAGGCTGATATTAAGATTTGATGAATAAGAAATGAGGAGTTCTTAATAAATGTTATGATTTAGCTTCAGGGAAGGTAACGGTAAATGTTGCTCCGCGTTCGACATTATTTTTAACAGTCAGGATTCCTTTTAGAGCCGTAATGATTGAATGAGCAATAGCCAAGCCCAAACCTGTACCATCCACTCGATGTGATTTGTAACCCCGATAAAACCGGTCAAATATATGGAGAATATCTTCTTCCGCAATTCCTTCACCTGTATCTTTCACCTTTACTGTTACTAGATTATGATCTTGAGTCAAAGTAAGTGATATCGTGCCTTTCGCAGTGTATTTGATGGCGTTATCAACTATGTTTAATAGTGCTCGGAAGATTTTGTCTCTACTTCCTGTCACGTACACGTCTTTTTCTAACCGTTTCACTGCTTGTAGTTTTTTACGCATCCCAAGTTGAGTTGCGATTTCATGCAGTTCATCTAAAACTTCCGTAAGATTGGTTTTCTCTGTAACCATATTCGTTTTGTCAGCTTCAGCCCAGGCTAAATCGAGTACGTCACTGACTGTGTTCGTCAGTTTCTGGTTATCAATGAGAAGATCAGCGGTTGCCTTTTGATACTCTTCATTTGTTCGTTTTTTTGAGAGGAGTACTTCAATGGTGCTGCGCTCCGTCGCAAGTGGAGTTTTTAATTCATGTGCGACATCACCAATAAACTGGCGCTCCCGGGTAAAAGCTTCATGTAGTCGCGACAGTAAGTGATTGAAAGCATCAGCCAATTCTCCAATTTCATCTTTACTTGCTATATCAGTAATTCTCTGGTCCAGATTTTGACTTGTTATTGTGCGTATCTTTTCTGAAAGCCTGGTGAGTTCATTAGTCATTTTTCGGATGATAAAGAGGCCTACAAGAGCCAGGACAATAAGCAGGATGATAAAGAGGATATTTCCGTATGCTAAAGAAAACAAATGGACCGCCAGATAAAAATACAGGGTGACAGCAAGTAGTGAAGTCGCATACCAAAAAAACAATTTTCCCCGCAGACCTTTAAAAAGATTCATATGTTTTCGCTTATCTTATATCCAACTCCATGGATAGTGTGAATCAGTTTTTTAGAAGTGTTTTTGTCTATTTTCCTGCGTAAATTTGCTAAAAATACATCAACAACATTACTCATTCCGTCAAAATTATAATCCCACACATGCTCAGTGATCATGGTACGTGTAACCACTTCATTTTTGTGATGCAGTAAAAACTCAAGGATGGCAAATTCCTTTGGTGTAAGCGTGACATGCTTGCTGTCTCGCGCTACCGTGTGTTTTAAAGGATCAACCACCAAACCAGCAATTTCTAGTGTAGTTTCCGAATTTTGACCAGTACGCCGAATGAGTGCCCTTATTCTTGAGCGTAACTCTAAGAACGAAAAGGGCTTAGTCATGTAATCATCCGCTCCGTTATCAAGTCCCATGACTTTATCTTCAACTGCAGATTTTGCAGTGAGCATTAGTATTGGAGTTTTATGACCTTTTTTGCGGATGTTTTTGCAGACGGTAATTCCATCGACTTTAGGTAGCATGACGTCGAGTAGTATCAAATCATAACTTTCAGATTCTGCCAAAAACTCACCTTCCTCACCATCAAAGGCGGTATCAACAGCAAATCCATCTTCTACAAGTCCTTTTTTGATGACGTTTGACAATCGACGTTCATCTTCAACCAGTAATATCCGCATATATGGCTTCATTATAGTCTGTTTTGATGAAGATTTCATGAAGATTTCTTCATCTTTCCTTCAGAGTTCCCTAATAGATGGAGGAGTACAGTAAGTGTCAAAAGGAGCTGTTTCAGTATGAATTTGCAAACCACTTCAGAAGTTAAACAAAATTCGGCTCAAAAAATATTGGGTATCTGTCTTGCACTGGCAACTATTGCATTTATAGCAATAGCTGTATTCAAAATTTCACCAATGAATTTAGTATTAGCAGGAAGTTTGCTGCTTTGTCCACTGCTTCACCTCTGGATGATGAAAGACGGAAGTCATAAGCATTAAAAAAAAGAGGTGAAAACTATGAGTATTTGCTCAAGCGTTACCCGTACGGAACACATTCCGCAATCCCAAACGATTTTCATAATTTCCTGATCGAGAGAGCTTAAACTCTTTTGTGCAACCTGCATACTGCTGTTTGTAGTATCTCACTCATCAACATTCAACACTCACCAAAGCTTTAGGATACCTTCACACTTTCTTAACCCTTTATTTATTAGACTGGGCTCATATATACGGTTATGGAAATTGGCTTCCCAGGTAGTATGATGAAAGTTTGATTAGTCATGTTCATGATTGTATACTCGTCATAGCTGGTTTGTCCCGCCAAGCATTAAAATTATGAAGATGTAGGCGGATCATATCAACTTAGAGGAGTATATGGCCGTCTGCCTGCCGGCGAGGCAGGGAACAAATTCAAGTATGTAAGCTATGCTTGCTGTCGGATTTTTATTTGAATATGCTAAATGTTAATTACCCCAATAAAAACAAACAGGTAATGTTGGGACTTTTGCGGGATATAGTTTCCAGGGCAAACATTGACGCAAACCCATTTTTGCACAAGCTTCCTGATTTTTTTGAAAATAATATTTTAAAGCCTGTTTCTTTAAAAGGTTATCTGGTGTTTGCGGAAAACGCGATTCAGGTAGAATCATCTGACATGGTTATTGATGCACTAAAGATATTAAACAAACTTATCGATCCGGAAAGCGGTAATTTATTGTCCTTGACGCCTGATATGTTGGAGGACAATAGATATTTTAAATGGAAGGAATTTGGTTCGCACCGTGATCCGATTAGCGTGATATCCCATATAGTCAATAAATGCGCACTTGTCTTGAATTTAGGAAAATAAAATTACAAAAACTTGTAATACTCTCCGGATACGAATAGTTTCAGGTGCATAAATTTAGCGTGAAGTCCGAAATTGCGTTGTATGAAAAGTTTTGTAATGATTCTGTCGATTAGTATACTTAGTTTAGCAATAGTTACATTTATTGGTTATTCTGCTCCTGTATATTCCCAAAGTCCACCCTCAATAGGAATCATGAGTGATAGTAATAGCGATGAATATCGGGCAGATGACAACCGTGGAGGTATATATGCTGCAACTACTTTGAATTGGGTTGAGATTTTAGTTCGGGAACGAAATTTTAACGTCGGTATATGGGGGACCAGGAGTGAACCGAGAAGAAGCGGGTATGCGTATAATTGGGCCCGAAGTGGAGCCACCGCAAATACTATGATTTCCGTGGGTCAACATTGGGGACTGGCTCAACAAGTAGCGAGTGGATTGATAAATACTGTAGTACTTCAAATTGGCGGGAATGACTTCGCCTGGTATAGAAGCGATGGTTATGAACCCATCTATTCAGGTACTCTTATCGGAAATGCGCTCCAGCAAAAACTTGAAGCTATTGTCACCGATATCACAACTGCGGTTGAAACTGTGCTCGCTGCAGGCCAAGTGAAATTTTTACTGGTATCTGTCCCTGATCAGAATTTAAGTCCGGTAGTACTTGCTACATTTCCGGATCCGGTTAAGCGGGCTAGAGTGGGTGAAGCAATATCCTACGTAAATTCTAAACTTCAGTTGCTGGCTCAAGAAAAAGGAATTTCTTATATTGATATGAATTCCTATTATTTGGAGTTGCAGGCAACCCGCGGGAATCCTGATGGGTCTTTTACCGTGGGTGGTGAAGTGATTAGCATGAGCTCATTTGGAGATGAACCGCACCACGGTATTTTGGGGGATCAGATACACGGCGGGACTGTTATCGAAGGTCTGCTCGCGACTAAATTTATTAGTCTCATAAATGAGTTGAATGGAACAAACATTCTTCCGCTTTCAGACAGTGAAATTTTATCCGCTGCAGGAATCTTGTCTTGTACTGATTCTGATCAAAACGGCAAAGTAAATGCACTGGATTTCGGGAAAATGGTTCGGCTCAATGCCCAGCCTCAACTATTGAGAAGCGTTATTAGTAATTGGTTAAGTGCGTGTATTTAGAGGTCAATTATGTTCAAAAAATGCATCCCGTGCCGGTTGTTTTTAGCAATTCTGATTGCAGTACTCATATTGCTGCTGATATTTATCACCGGACAAATTGTCTCAATATCAAAAACGGGTAGGATTTCGCCTGCAAATAACGTTCCCTATGAAAAAGGCGGGTCCGTCAATCCCGAAGTTACACCTATGGCTTTTCCGCCAGGGTATGTCTGTCCGGTTTCCGGTTGGGTAGACTGTATGCCCGGTCCGGGAGTTGAGAAGTCATATTGTGCTCCTGAGTTTATTAAATGGGCGCAAGATAATTGTCCTAATTTTCAAGGCGTGGCGTATTAATTAAAGATGTGCGGATAGTCCCTGCAAATTTGGTTGCTGCCTCTACTACAGATTCTGGAACAGGATCTTGATTGTCTTTGTCCGGAAGTATTATGAAAAAAGCACAGCCTTGCGCGGGTGAAGTATCCACTCCGGCAAACCCGTCATGTGCATTAGCAATCCGTTTTACGATAGCCAGCCCTACACCCGTGCCATTTTCTTCATTTGGATTTATACGATAACCAACTCCAAAAACTTTATGTGCTCTATTTGGATTCATCCCTCTGCCATTATCTGCCATGACGACAGTCGTAAAACCCCGGCAATTCATCGCAGCAACTTTTAGTGTATTGCCTCCGTACTTCAATACATTTCCCAGCACATTTGCAAAAATTGATTTAATTGCCGGATCGGCATAGATAATAGTACCATCGATTGATGGATCTGCTACAAGTCGCAATCTGGATTGATTATTACTCCACAAGGCTTGGGATTCCTGAGTAATAACATTTCTTAGTTCCTGAGTTTTTCTACCAACAGAAACATGTTGTTTGAGTGTTTCTTCATCAAGGACAAGGTAGGATGCAGTATCCAATTTCCTGAGAGCATTTGCTACGCTGGATTGTGCGGAACTTACAATCCTTTTTAAATTAAAAGGCACTGCATTTTTATTTAAAATAATTCTCAGAATCAATCCGAAATTATAAGTTTGGTATTCAATTTCCCGAAACACTTCGGTAAAATAAGCTTGGATTTCTTCGGGAGATTTTTTACGATTCTCGGTTAGCAGAAACTGCCCGATAGTCGGGAAGCGATGCAATTTCGCAACTTTTTTATTTAAAACTTCTTTTGCCAATGCCTGACGCAAATCTAAAAAAGGTTTATCCCGATAAGATTCGACTACGTCATCCAAACCTAAGTCATGGGCATAATTTTCTACATCAGCACGGGGTCTTCTATCATCACGGATATGAATTATGTCTTCAGTTCTCAACTGTACTTTGCCATTTGTATCAATACTCAAAGTCCCTGCTTCAAGCAATGTCTCAAGCTCTTCGGGATTAATATACCCAGGTTGCCCGTCTATCAAACCAGCATCATTAAGAATTTTTAGGTAGCCTTTTAAAGTGGTGAAGGGTACCCGCGCATCATGGTTATGCGCATTGAGCCAAAGATAACGGGATTCCCGTACGGATTTTTCAAACGGAGTCACTGATTGTCTATCTGGTAAAGCCGGATGATAACTTCCGTCATGAGTCATTGCAGAAGTTCCATTGCTTGCCTTCTCAAATGGAGTCACAGAGAATCTGTGAGGCGATGAATATCGCGGTGACACTTCTTTTAGAGTCATGGTGTCCTGATTTTACCATATCCTATAATAATTATCTACGCATTAATTTAAGTCTATTCAGTTCTTCCCAGTGTCATCCCCGCGAAAGCGGGGATCTGGATTCCCGGTCAAGCCGGGAATGACGTATTGTTGGTAAGAACTGAATTCACTTTTTAATTTGGGGTATCAGGACAAGAAAAAAGTATGTGAAAATGAGAGTTAATGAATAAAATTTCAGTCAAATAACATTACTTGTGGTCCAGTAAATTCCAAGGAAATAACCAACATAGGGGAATGACAGTATTTGCAAGTAAGTGATTTCATACTTTGAATATGTCGTATTGCCTCTGTCCCGATTACACCCTCGATACAAAGAGATAATAACGTATATTTTCCTTTTCTCTTGATACCATTAACTAAAGCTTCGCAGCTATTTTTTGGATGAGCCACCTGTAATATAAACTTTACCTCAGTTTCCGATGAACGAGGTATGCCTATTTTTGCGTTTAATCTGTCCGTTATTTTAGATCCCTCCGGAAATTCTCTTGTCATAGTACGGGATATTAGCATAAATACTGTCATATCGCAAAAAACGGATGAATATAATTGTAATTTTGCACCGTTTTGTTTAAACTTAAAAGTAGTTAATATATGATTTTATCTGATAGGGATATTAAAAATGCTCTAGTTTCCAATCGCGTAATTTTTACTCCTGAACTTGACTTGGATGAGCAACTCGGGTCTTGTTCGGTAGATTTGCGCCTCGGAAACTCATTTCGCGTGTTTAAACATAGTCGGTATCCTTATATCGACCCTCATGACAAAAAACCAGCTTCTGACATGATGGTAGAAGAACTGGTGAATGAGGGTCAACCTTTTATCCTTCAACCGGGGGATTTTGTGTTAGCTACCACAGTTGAGTCTTTCCGCTTACCTGACGATTTGCTGGCCAGGTTAGAAGGTAGATCTTCACTGGGAAGATTGGGTATTGTAGTCCATTCAACTGCCTCAATATTTGAACCGGGTTGGGACGGTGTAGTCGTCATGGAGCTTGGGAATTTAGGCAGAATGCCGGTGGCTCTTTATCCGGGTATGCGGATTTGTTCATTGACGTTTGAAGAACTTTCATCACCCTCAGAAGTGCCGTATAATCTTAAGAAGCACGCCAAATACATCAGGCAAAAGACACCCCTGGCAAGCAAGATTTCAGAAGAGTAAACGATTGAGGTTTTTCCAAGTATCAGTATCTTAAGCAAGAAATGTAATTTCTTATAGAAAAGTAGTTGGAAGGAAGTGATAAAATCTGAAGCAAAGTATTACTGTGCACAGAATCGGAGCGGATCAACCGTTTGCGCAAATGATACCGAGTTTAGGGCTATTATTTGGGTATAATAGTAAAACTGACGATAGAGCAATCCTTGTTCAGGTACCACAAACCGGAGTTTGGTTTAGGCAGGAACCAAGCGATCTATCCTGGATTGAAATAACTGCAGCTGAGGCGCAGATGTACACAACTTTACCGATGAGAAGTTACGCAGAAGCAACGCAACATTTAAGGCGCGGTGTTGAACAATTCTAATTACCATCAAAGCAAAGTACCTGCATACTTCTAAAATGAGGCGAAGGGGCGTCTTCTGGCGGACCGATATATTGGGGAAAAAGGTTCGTCGCGACAGTATTGACAAGCAACTTTCTCCTGTTTGGATCTACGACCAGTAAGGCGTGGTGTAGTATTTTCTGTGTTGCACTGTCCTTATATACTAAACGGTGAACCAAATGGTTCGGAAGTGCAGTATTGATTGCCTGCGTTAAACTATCTGCCGCGTCCTCACACATTTCGCGTGTTTCTAACATGTCATTTTCCCTCATTAAATCCCTTACAAGATCAGCTGCCTGTTCCACGCTCATAATATGACAATTTTACTTCATTGCTACAACTATTGGCCATATTGCGGGAATTTCTGCTTCGTGATACAACTTACGACAATGAAAAAAAATAATCACCACTACATTGCTGTTACAGGCACTATGGGAGCCGGAAAAACAACTGCCGCCAAGATTTTGGCAAAGTATCTGCGTTTTGAATTGATCGAGGAAAACTTCGGCGAAAATGCATTCCTTTCGCGGTTTTACAAGGATATGCAAAAATGGGCTTTTCACTCACAGACTTTTTTTCTCATGGAGAAACTCAATCAAATGCTCAAAACTGCGGATCTTATAAAAAAGAAATCTGTGATACAGGACACCCCCCTTTACCAGGACGTTTTTTCCTATGCCAAAGCCCAGCATATCACCGGGCACATGGATGACGCGGAATGGAAATTGTATCAAAAAATTTACCGTTCATTCGTATCATACATCCCCAAACCTACACATATTATTTATCTCAAAACCTCACTTGATATAGTCAAAAATCGCATTGCCGGTAGGCGCAGAAGTTTTGAGTCACAAATTCCCGACGGATATTTGGAACTTCTGGAAATGCTAAATGATGGCTGGATGAAAAAAGAAATAGGTGGGGAGCGTGTTTTGGTTGTCGAGACCGATCATTTGGACTTGGTTAAAAATAAGAATGATATCCGCGCATTTGTGAAACTGGTCAAGAATGAAATCGCTCTTAGACCGCAGAAAAATTACTGATTCTGATAGTTACGCCGTGTTCTGGAGTTTGTTGTATATGGATCGGGAGTTGGCAGACGTGGCAGATTTCTTTGACGATGGCGAGCCCCAGTCCGGTTCCCGGAACATGGTCTGAAACCAGAGATCCGCGGAAGAAACGCTTGAACAAGAGCGCTTGCTCGTTTTCGCGAACGGGAAGTCCGGTATTGCTGATAGCAAACTCTGCCGTACGTCCAGTGACTTTCCATTCGAGCGATATTTCCCCCTTATCTATATTATATTTAATTGCATTGGTAACTAGATTCGTCATTAAAACCCGGAAGTATTGGTGGACCATGACTAATTTCAAATTTTCGGGACAGATGAATTCCAAATGCAAATGTTTTTTCTCAATTTCCGGATTTTGCTCGCCCAAAATTTTCTGTGTATAGATACCAACCTGTACTAATCCTATTTTTTGCGGAGCACCTTCAGAAACGCTGGCTAGAAGTAAGAGACTGTCAATGACACCACCCAGGCTTAACAAAATTTCGCGGGCTTTCTCGACATGCGCCTGGTTCTGATCACCGGATGAATTTTTGTCTTTCTCTACCAATTCCAAAGTTGATAATGCGCGTGCCAATGGAGTTTTAAGTTCATGGGATGCATTAGCGATAAAAGATTTTTGTTTCATCACTCCTTCACGGATACGTTCCAGCATCTGGTTAAAAGTTTGGGAGAGCGCCGCAATCTCCTGAGATTGCTCATTTACCCGGGCAATTTGTTGCGGGATATGGGTAACTTTTACTGTTTGCATATAGGAAATCAATTTTCTTAAAGGGTCGAAGGATTTTTTGGTAACCAAGTATCCCGATATCCAGGATAACAAAATACTCACAGGCAGAATAAACAACATGATGGTCAGGTTCGTTTCTACTAGGTTATTAAGCAATCTGGCTTCTTTGGCAACTTGCATGACACCCAGAACCTGGTTATTTTCAATGAGTGGGACAGTGTATGTATCGTATACTTGTCCATTAGACAGAAGAGTGTCCTGATAAATCGGCTTGCGGGCAGTTACTGCGCGGTTAAATAATGCCTTATCCATAAAATTTTCTGTTCCCTGGTTTGCAGGTAAATTGCGGTAAATTCCGTATGTGCCGACTTGTGCGAAGTTACGGTCAAAAATTACCACTGACACATCATAATCGCGTACCCGGGAGGACAGAGTTTCACCCTGTGGGCCGCGCTTATAAAGAAGTTCGGAGTTTTCCGAAGTTATATGCTCGCGGATAATATCGTTGGTTCTTTGCGACAAATAATTCTTGACGTCTTTTTCTACCTGATAATAATAAATCAGGGATAAGAAGACTCCGGTTGCGATTATTATCAGGGTTGAAGAAAGGCTGAAAAGAAGCGCGATTTTTGTAGAAAGACTTAATTTTCGCATAGCATATACCCCAATCCCTTGACGGTTGTAATATATTTTTTGTTAGTTCCGGCGCCGATTTTTTTGCGCAGAGTGGCGATGTGTACGTCTACAGTATTTGAAAACAAGTCAGCTTGTTCATCCCAGGCATGTGAAAGCAGCGTTAGTCTGTCGATTGCTTTGCTTTTATGAAGTGCCAAATAGTGAAGCAAGGCATATTCTTTGGGTGAGAGCGGAATGAGTTTGCCTGACCTGGTCACCTCATGCGTATTTGTATTGATCGACAGGTCTTGGATTTCCAAAGTTGGGTTGACCACGACTTTGTCTCGGCGCCTGAGCAATGCCTCAATCCGGGCAAGCAGTTCAGAAAAGGCGAATGGTTTTGTCAGGTAATCATCGGCACCGCTACCCAAGCCTTTGACCCTGTCGTCAATTTGGCTTTTTGCTGTCAACATCAAAATAGGGGTTGTATTGTAGTTTTTGCGTATTAACTGACATAATGTCGGACCGTTAGTGTCAGGCAGCATCCAATCCATGATAATTAAGTCATATTCTTCGTCACCTGCAAGTTGGATTACCATTTTGCCATCACATGCTGTATCCACGGCAAAGGCATGACGGCTAAGCATCGTCTTTAGATTCACCGCTATTATTTCATCATCTTCAATTATCAGAATCCGCATATGATTGGTGTTCCGGGGTATTTTAGACCTTATGTGTGTAATTATAGCCTACATACTTGAATTTGTTCCGGCCATATACCCCTCTAAGCTGCTTT
>CAYHKY010000048.1:0-11778 GCA_964357355.1 uncultured Gammaproteobacteria bacterium
TTTGCGCACTAATCTCTGAGCTATAATAAGATTCACTGTTGACGCAACCAAAAATCCTTCTGCTCCCATATCAAGAAACCTAGGAATTGCTCCCGCTGCATCGTTTGTGTGCAATGTTGAAAGCACCAAATGACCGGTAAGCGCGGACTGAATCGCCATCTCTACTGTATCCTTATCACGAATCTCGCCGACCATAATAATATTAGGATCTTGCCTTAGAAGTGACCGGAGTCCGGCAGCAAATGTCAATCCTGCCATCAAATTGACTTGTGTCTGATTCACCCGTTTGATTCCGTATTCAACCGGATCCTCAATTGTGCAGATATTTACTTCGGTAGTATTCAGAATCGTCAACACGCTATAAAGCGTAGTTGTTTTACCTGATCCGGTTGGACCGGTTACCAAAACTAAGCCATGAGGTTTTTTGATATTGAGTTTTAGAACATCAAGATTTTTTCCAGTAATTCCCAATTCTTCAAGTGCTAGCGGTCGGGCAGATTCTGGTAATATTCTGAGCACCGTATTTTCCCCGTAAAAGGAAGGCAATATGGAAACCCGAAGTGCGATGTAGGTATCCCTAATTTTAAATTTAAACCTGCCATCCTGAGGTATCCGGTGCTCATCAATTTTTAACTGAGATAGTATTTTAATACGGGCTACGATTGCTGTCTGAATTGATTTTGGCAATTCAAGCATATCTCGTAATACCCCGTCAATCCGGAAACGCACCAGAAACATAGTTTCCATCGCTTCGAAATGAATATCCGAAGCCAATTCGGCTGAAGCATATTCAAGAATGGCATCAAGGATTTTAATTACCGGAATATCCTCAGCTAATTCTTGAGCTGTCTGTGGATGACTTTTTGAGGTTTTTTCTACATTTTCATCAATAATCTGCGTAAAAAGTTCTTTGATATTTTTTTTGTATAGTCCCATCATTGCTGATAGTTCCTGTGGAGTGGCATAATAAATTTTGAGGTTGAGTCTCGTGCGCCGTTTCACAAATTCTCTAGCTTCAAGATCAATAGGATCTTCCATCGCCAGGAACAGCTCGGTTTCACTTTTTTGAAAAGGAATAACGTGAAAAGAATTCGCTGCTTCTTCAGGTATCAAAGTCAATACGTCGTTTGGAATAACTTTATGTTTGAGGTCCGCGTAAGGCACCTGGTAATGTTCGGCAACAAGTTTGGACAACAAATCTTCGCTGATCAAACCCCGGTATACCAATACATCGGCGAGAGGTTTACCAATTTCTGAAGCGCTTTTAACCGCCGCATCAAAATCGGTTTCTGAAACAAATCCGGATTTGAGAATGATATCGCGTAGCGTCTCAGGCAGGAGCATAGGACAGCGTTTAGAAATTTGCATTAAGAAATTAGGGATAAGAAATAAAACTAAATCCTAAACGCTAATTTCTATATGCTCTTTTGTAAATATTGTTTTATTTTATTTACCATTTCAGTAGGTGATAAATTTGCTTTGACGATAAATTCCGTCGCCCCCATTTCCGTAGCCCGCTTGATCTCATCTTCTTGAGCTAAGTTGGAATAAATGAGAATAGGTTTGGTTTTCATAAGTTCGTGGGTACGTAATTTTGCCAATACTCCGAAACCATCAATTTTTGGCATCATTACATCGAGTACTACCAAATCCGGAATTTCTTTTTCCGCAATCAGCAAACCCTCTTCTCCGTTTTCGGCTGACAACACAGTATATCCGTCAGCAGTTAAACGCGTGGTATATATTTTGACAATCAATGGATCGTCTTCAATGAATAAAATCTTCGCCATGTTTTCCGTTATTATACACGATCAAGCGGCAATTGGCAGTGAAAAATAGAAAGTAGTGCCTATTCCCAACGTTGATTCTAACCAAATTTTTCCTTTTAACCCTTCGACTATCTGTTTACTGATATAGAGTCCCAATCCTGTTCCTCCTGTAGGCCTTGCATAATTTTCACCTACTTGCGAGAATTTTTTAAAGAGCCTGTCAACGTCCTCTTTCGCAATCCCTGATCCTGTATCGGTAACTGATGTAACTACCATAGAATCTTTTACATTTGTTTTTACCGTGATGCCCCCTTTATGGGTAAACTTGGAGGCATTTCCCACAAGATTGATGATTACTTCTTTCACTTTATCCTCATCTCCATAGACAAACGGCAATTGACCGGTACTCTCGTATTTCATAAATATATTTTTCTCTTTGGCGGCTGATTGAAGATTTACAACTACCTCAGAAATAAGTTTACCCAAGTTTACTTTGATGACATTAAACGTAAACCTACCTGCTTCAATCCGTGAAATGTTAAGTAAATTGTTAACCAACCTGATGAGTCGATCGTTTTCGTTATACGCTGCGGTCAAAAATTCTTTCGATTGCGAACTCACCTCACCTGCATATCCATCAAGAATAGTTGAGAGGGATCCCTTGATAGCTGTCATTGGAGTCCGAAGTTCATGTGAGGCAAGTGATACAAATTCGTCTTTAAGTTTATCTAGTTCCTGGAGTTTGATGTTCGCATTTTTCAAATCTGATGTAGCCTTCTCAACTTCATCTTGCAAAGTGATATTAAACCTCTTGATTTCTTCATAAGAAAGTGCGTTTTTGACCGCAACAGATACTTCTGGCGCTAAGATTTTTAATATGTTTATATCCTCTTCGGAATATATATCACCTGAAGATTTTTCGCCTAAAAATATTGCTCCGATTGTATCTCCTTCAACCATTAACGGAAGAACGATATTTATGTTCAGTCCCCGCATGAAGTGTTTTTCATCTGATTCCTCACTCAATTCCTCAAATACCGCAATTCTTTCCTTATAATTTATGGCAACTGTTTGAATTAAGTTGTTTATTTTCATTTCATCAAACTCAGGATGTTTTTTAAGCCCGGAACTTTTTACCCACGCTATAGATCCTTCTTTAAGAAGAATTAAATATCCGAATGAAGTTTTTAATTTTGTGAATAGCTCTGTCAGAATTGAAGCAGACAGTTCTGATAAGGCAAAGGTTGAAGCCATAATATGACTCATATCTCCAAGTAATATTTGTGGATCGTATTTTTCTTTAAAAAACACCTGGTCCGTTAATTTTTCCAGAAACCTCAGTAATGGTTGAAATGTAAATGCCAGAATAAGTGCTAAAATCGTAGAAACTGCCAGATGTTTGCTGGAGGTATCGATTCCGAAAAAGTATATTCCGAAAAGAAATAACCCCAAAGCGTAGAAAATACCTAAAATAAAGACTAATAGAGAATAAGCTACAGTCCGGGCAACCACAAACCGGATGTCCAAAAACCGATGTTTGACTATTGCATAAGATACGGCCCCCACTAAAAATAGGGTGTATAGCGGACCAAATTGGACAAAATAACTTGATTTGAAAACGACAACTCCAAGTAAATCAGTTGTTGCTATAAGAGTGAATGTGACAATGAGTCCGAATAATAAGTATTTCAACTGCACCCTCTCAATACCGATAGCGGATTTATATCGTTTTATCAGGTTTACAAAGGCAAAAATCAAACATCCGATAAAATTCAGCATAAAAATGATAATTGCAGGGCCGGGCACTGCCTGGATATTTCCACTTTCGAAAATTACTTTGGTAAACATATATGGAGAAACAGCAAGGATCGAGGTGGCAACGATAAGTAGACTTAGGAATATCAGCAATAATTTTGATGCTTTGAGTTTTTTATATGGGAAAGTTCGTATTAGAAGAAGTATTGTAGGTGCCATTGGGGCACCTGGTATCATATCAACCCGAATCCAAAATAAAGTATAAGCTTCTGTAACTTGATGAAGTGAAAGATAATTAAGGAATGCCCAGATACCCAGTTGTAACGCGAGAAAAGCCAAAAGTTTATTACTGGCACTTTTGGGGTTTTTCAGGTAGGTAAAAAGACCTAAAACTATATTGACCAACGCCGTTAGCAAGGCAATTACTAACTCCATAAAGTTAAATCGAGCGAAATTTACTCGTATTGTAAACGTATCACAGCTTCAGACCACCTTCAACCTTGAAAATAAATATCGGAGAGTATATTTATCACCAACCACCAAATGTAGGAACTTGAGGCGGATCACTGGTACCAGGATATTTATCTTTGACCGCTCGTAAAAGCTGTTTTGCACTTTCCATCCAATGCTGCGGAATGAGTAATGAAGAAAATGGTCCGTCTCCAACTTCAGCAAAAAGACGCTGTCTTAACTCTTCTCCTGTAAACCCTGAACTAAATGTTCCATCATGGTTAATCAGTGGAATCAGATATTTAGTATATCTGGGCTTGGTTAAAATTGATAGCAATCCCAAAAAGTTATCATGATCATATTCACCATCAATTACCCGCTTTAATACTTTGAAATTTTCTGGATCAATTCTTGCTACTTCTAAATAGTGCCAAAGTGTCTGACAGATCGGTTCTAAATCACTTTGCTGTAGGTTGCCTTCGGAGGACAATTTATTAAGCAAAGTCCATAAGTCTTGATTATTCATCCAGTAACCTGGAAATTTTAAAAAATGATCTCTAACATTCGCATCGCCTCTATCAAGTACTAATTTCCATTCATTATTCAACCCTAAAGTAGCAGGTGATCTTGTAAAGTCCAACATCACTATTTGACCGGTTCTATCTGTTACAGCCAAAGCTTTTTGTTGAAATTCATCACAAAGTTGACATGCTATCAATTGATGAGGATCACCATATGTCACTGCCACTTGCATCAATGCCCAAGATGCAGCAGATAAGTCCCGGGCTTCGTCTTGCCGAGATTCGGCATACTCCCATATCCTGCCGGTGCGGGAAATTGCTGCAACACGTTGCGTTGGATGTATTTCTGAATCATCTATATTTTGATTATCAAAGTACCTTAAGATCATATCCCAAAGATTTGTTTCAGCTTGTGAAGGCTTATGGTGAACTTTCCAAAATCTAATATCATCAAATAAAGGGGTATCAGGAGAAGCGTAGGGATTTATAGTAACTTTGCGGTTAGTAAGTACTACATAACCTGCATCCCGATGGTAAGCTTCTGAAATTTGATGAGTGGTAACATATTGAGTCTGATGTGGTGGCCGGCCGTCAAAAGGGTCTTGCATGATCTGTTTTATGACACCATCGCCTCCCCACATTTCGGTATAAGAATAACGCGCCCGCTCTATCTTCTCCCATTCTGCTTGTGAAATCGTTGTCGCAGGTGTATCTAAAACAGTCACATATGCCAGAGACCCCAAATTCATCTCAAATTTCCGTCTACCTCGTCCTAACTCAGTCATTACTATCCCTAGATCTTTATCGATTAATATTGGTATGCCTTTTTTTTCTCTTGATAAAGTTTCGATTTGAGTTGCAACAGTCATGAGTTCTTGTTAAGTTTATGTAAGTAAAAATAATTGTAAATATTTCACTACCTGAGTTTCTCCAAATCTCCTTTCATATATTTCAATGAAATTTTGTAATAACTCTTGTTGTTCTGTCTTATCCTCAATTATAGGAGGAAGTGTATCGACAATCCAGGATCTGGTTTCTCCGAGTCCTTCCTTACCATTTTCTGCCAATGCCCGTACGAGTCTTCCGGCAATACCCGCAGATGACAACACATCAGGTCCAGTCTGTGTATAAGTGTATGCTTCTCCATTAACTATAGCGATAAAATTCCTTAAATTGCCGATAGTTAAATTATTTGGACCGATCATGGCAGCCACATATGCCGTTGACTCTCCAATACTGCCTATATTTTTCATCAATTCCAGGGTAATTCCTGCAGCCTCTGCCCGTCCGCCAAACATAGGATCTCCCGGGAATTCCACTTCAACCACCGGATTTGGTAATGCAGTGATCATTAATATCGGTGATTGTGCATTCATCCGGAGTCGTAACTTGCTCTCGGTATCAGTTTGATCAACTAACAAATCCAATCCTTGACAAAATTTACTTACATTTGACTCTGCTATACCTTCCGAAAATAATTCAAGATCAAGAAATGGATCATGTTCCCATAAAGCCCAGGCTAAATTCCAGATTTTACTCTCTCCCGTCTCACCTTTGACCCGATTGTGATTTGGCCCTGATAGATAGTCAAAATCAGCCAGTCTTAAGTATTTTGCTCCTGACAAGACTAGTGACCAGGCAATTTCAGCCCCAGAACTTAATCCTGCAATTCCATACCGATAATTTCTGATTCTTGCTTGACCCTCCTGAGATATAAGGTAGCGGTTACTAGCAGATCTGACAAGATAGAATTCTTCTTCCTTAAGCACGTGTACCAGACGCCGTGTATTTGGATAATACACCCATATTCCATCAGTCACATTATTTCGACTATCAATAAATCTCGTCATTTGTTCCAAATAAGTTAGAGTTGATGGATCAAGTTCAGGATGCAAAGCTGCAAATAATTCAGGTAAATGATGCTCACTGTAGGCGATATTTTCAACCTGTTCCGGTTGTAGGTTATTTATAATTTCTTCAAGATCACTTTCTTCCGAGAATTTAAACAAAGTCGGTCTGTCAGCACGGGGGACACGCTTTTCACCATTAATTTCCTCTTCCATTCTTTCCGCAGCAGCAAATCTAGGCGTATGTTTAAGTTTTTCTTTCGCAGGATAACCCAGTTGAAATAACATTTCTGCCCTTTGTCCCTCTTTTCCTACAACATTTTCTAATTGAGTATGTAAAACATCAGATTCGATCAACCCTGCCCGTACCCCAAAATAGACTCCGTGAGCTGTTGCTGCAAGTGATGCCAATTCGTAAAGTTCTCCAATGCGTAACCATAGTTCTGGACTCTCATCTTTCGCGGTAATTACACCAATAGCTGTTGCTGCTTTAACTTTTTCCTTATCCATTCGTGCAATGTTTTCAATAATCGATTTTTTAAACGCCAATAACATCCGGGCTGCTGCTCTTCGGGGTCCTTTTGGTATCCCAAAAACTGTTGTTGTGACACCATCTTTACGTTTAGTTGCTGCGTCTCTGATAAATCGTACTAATTCCGTCACAAAACCTGGGTTATTGAAAATATGTTTATCTCCATCTTCCACCAAATCAGCAATTTTTTCCTTTGTAGTTCTGTCTCTGATCAGCGCCAAATTAATATTTGGTTCACCGATAAAAACTTGTTCAATAGCCATGATTACTTCCGTGGTTAATGGTTTATTTAAATGATCTCCGCCGTAGTTAACTCGTTGGTTGATTGCTTCGTACATTTTTTTGTCTTCCTCTGTTGGTTCATAACCTGTAGTTAAAGATATTTTAGCTCCAACTTTATTCCCCATTTGTACGAACTCAACTTGTGGTGACCGTCCAAAATACTTTGCTGCAACATTAAAATTTGCTATAGCAGCACCCACGCTGATATACATTTCACGGTCTGTTAGATCAGATTCTGGTAGACGCCTTTGCAAATCTGGAGAGATCATTACCTGGTGAGTGTCAGCAAGCACTGCAAATCCCCACGGTTGAGAATTGTGGCTGGAAGGCGCTTTAACAGCTGCATCAAGGAAAGGCTGTACTTGAAGACGGAATTCAGTCGAAGTTGGGTAGACTCTCTCTTCCCAGCCTAAGTAGTTTGGTGTCTTTTGAGGTTTCACTATCTCAACAGCCATATATTATCCTGTAATAGTATTACAGAGGATTATACATCTGGATTAATTTAAACACAACTACATGTCAAGTTAAAATCGAAGGGAGAAATTTGCTGGTTTTAATTCAACTTCTTTGCATCAGGAGTGAACTCCCCAACCACCGTTTGAATGACTAATAAAACCGGTACTGCCAAAATGATACCTACCACTCCCCCCAGTCTTCCGCCGACCATGAGGGCAAGCAATATCGCAAGTGGCGGCATGCCCAGGACTTTGTGCATCACCGTCGGTACTATCAGGTTATTTTCCAACTGTTGAATAATAATGTAGAGAGCAGCTACCGCAAGTGCTAGTCCCGGTGAAACGGTCAGGGCGACGATGATTGCCGGTATTGCCGAAATAATGGGACCAATAATAGGAACCATTTCCAAAATTCCAGCAATCAGAGCTAAGGGGAGGACGTAACTAATCCCCAAGATAAAGAGCCCCAGATATGATGCCAGGCCAATGATAAGTGCCAGAAGCAGCTGACCTCTGACCCAAGCACCCAACCGTTCCTCAATGTCTTTGACTACTATAACAAGCCGGTCACCCAAATCATCCCCCACAAATATATCGAGGAATTTACGTAAGTTGTTGCGTTCCAGCAAAAAGTAAAAGGTGAAAACGGCAATTGTAAATACAGTCAATATATTTGAAAACACATCCACTGTAAAACGCGCTACATTCTGACTAAGAGGAGTAATTTGTTGCACCAACGTATTGAAATCAAATTGGAAAAAAGGAGGCAAATTACTAAAAAAGGCCGGTAAATTGGCAACTAATCGAACAGTTTGGGATACAAGCGGCGGAAATATAAGTGTCCCGAAAAAAGCCGCAACGGAAATAAGTACCACATACATTAGAAGTATTGCCAAAAAGCGCGGAATTCCATTTTTACTCAAAAAGTCAACACCGGGCCTAAGCGCCGCCATGATAATAAAAGACACAAACAGAAGAACCAGAATATCGCGGATTTGGTAAACTAACCATCCGGTCAGTGCTAATCCGATCAGAAAAACAACAATTTGCGGTTTGATTTCAAATCGTGATGGCATATTAATTATTATACCATTTATTAACTTTCACCCAGATCTGTCTTTTCCAATTAGGCGCAGACGTGTCAAACCATTGGATTTTTTTTTCGGTTTTATTAGCATAGAATACATCCATCTGTTTTCGGGCATATTTTTTCTCATGTATTTTCCACTGCTCAGTAATTAAGGTGATTAATTGCTTTCTTGTCATTTCATATTGTATAGTTGATGTTTCTAACAGTAATTTCCATTCCCGGTAGCCAATCGCACTTAAAGCCCCTGATTCCCACGAATATCCCCGTTTTCGAAGTGATGTCACTTCGTCGATAATCCCTTCGCGTACACGTTCATCAACCCTGCGACTAATATTCTTATATAATCTTTCTGTAGGGGTTTTCAGACCAATCCATAATGGATCATAAGCTAAAATGTGATCTTTGCGAAGAAGAAGCGGCGCATGTCTTTTTTTCCACATAGCAATTTCTATCGCGCGGACAAGACGTCGGGGATTGTAGCGGTCCGAATGATTCATACTTTTCCATTTTTGAGGATCCAATACTTCAAGTTTTTGTTGTATTTCCGTAACAGGTAATTTGGTAAGTTGTTCTCTCAACGTCATAATCGGTGGAATAGTTACAAATGCTAATTGTTCAACTGCTGATTTTAGGTATAGTTGAGTTCCTCCCACTAGAATCGGTAATTTACCTTTCTCTCCTAGATATTTGATCACTTGTCGAGCTAATATGGTGTATTCCCCTACGTTAAACAAATAATCCGGTTCTACAATATCCACCAACCAAATTGGTATATTGTCTTTTTCCCTATAGCCGATTCTTAACTTATCATTTTTAATTTGAAACTTTGAACTTAGATCATTGAATTTTGCACTTACCGGCAAATCTTTTCCGGTTCCAATATCCATCCCCTTATATACCTGCCGACTGTCAGCAGATATAATTTCCCCGCCTATTTTCCGGGCAAGTATTATTGCCAATGCTGTTTTTCCAACTCCTGTGGGACCACACACGATGAGGACTTTGTTCATAAATATCAGTTTGGTTCAAAAAGAAACCTGCGCACTATTGGAATCAGGTTTATGAGTTTTACGATATGAGTGTTGATCAATCGTATATGTACCCCGATTCAGATTGGTTTGGTTAATAAGTTTATCCAATATTTTCCACCTGCGTTTTTTTTCAATGTGAGGCACATTATCATCGTAAACTTTGTGGGCAGCCGTCATAGGTCGATCCGAATACATGGATATATATGCTTTGCTAAATCCAATCTGACGGACTAATTGAACTGTATTTTGAAATTGTGCTTTTGTTTCACCACAAAACCCGACAATTATATCTGTTGAAAAAGTCATATTCGGCACAACTGCGCGAATTTTACTGACTAATCCAATGTATTCTTCCCGGGAGTACCATCGGTTCATCCGCTTCAGAACTTCATTATCTCCTGATTGCAATGCAAAATGAAGATGTCGAACTATTTTTTTGTTCTTTTTTATCGTCTCAATTAGTTCATCAGTAAAATCCCAGGGATTTGAGGAAATAAAGTCTACTTTTTCAATTGTTTGGATCTTACAAACCTCCTCAAGCAAAAATGGAAATAAAGTTGGTATCCGAAGTCGACCCAAATGCTTAACAAATACCGGGGCAATTTTCACGCCATTTGGAAGTTTATATCCTTCAAAAGGAACCACAGTGGTGCTATTTTTTGGTACTTCGGCTTCCTTTTGGAAAAAAGTTCCTGCATCCAAATCCCGTAGCACTTGCACATTATCTTGTCCCAGCACAAGATCTGCTCCATATGAATTAACATTTTGACCAACCAAAGTAATTTCTTTATACCCCTGATGTGCTAAGTGTTCAATCTCACGAATTATTTCATGAAAAGGACGGCTGATTTCGCGCCCGCGGGTTATGGGCACTACACAAAAGGTGCAAAAATTATTGCATCCATTTGATATTGGTACCCACGCATGTATGGAATTAGTACGAATTGGAGCATTATCAAAACCTACTTCTTCAATGGGTAAAAATTCATCTGCAGCGGGCATACTGTCTCGAATTTTTTGCATAAATTTACCTGTTTTGTCCCTTGCTGCCATACCAATCATGCAACCTGTAACCACAATTTTGAGATTTGGTTCATGAAGTTTTCTTTTTGAGAGATTGTTAACTAGTCCATAAACTCGGTTTTCCGCTGATTCCCGAATCATACAAGTGTTGATTACAACATGATCAGCTTCATTAAGCGAAACAGCAGGAATCATTCCCCTAGACTCAAGCATGCCTGCAATCCGCTCACTATCTGCTTTGTTTGCCTGACAACCAAAAGTTTGGATAAAGTATTTCATGATTTAATAATGGGTATTCTATCAGACATATAGAATAAAAATAATCTAATCAAACATTAAGAATAAATTTATCAATCATAACCGCCACGCCATCTTCTTCAACCGGAGGAACCACAAAATCAGCAATTGCTTTTAACTCCGGCACGGCATTACCCATCGCGATTTTCAATCCGCAAGCCATGAGCAGCGGAAAATCATTGTATCCATCTCCCACTCCAATAATTTCATGCGTTGGTATTTTTAATATTTGTGCGACTCTGTGAATCCCGTGCAGTTTTGAAGCATTGACATGACAAATTTCAATTCCCACAATACCCTCGGCTGTTTCAAGCATCGTATGGGTATTAATATTTGTGTAACTACTAAGTGAGTTAATAATTTGGTCTGCCTGTACTTTTGGAATTGCCGGAATATATAGACTATGGATTGGAGTTTCGACTTGTTCTCCATAATAAGGAACATCAACATTACCGTCAAACTGACGAATTTCGACTTTAAATTGAGAAAGTAATTCATAAAGTTCAGGAATGAGTGCTTGATTGATCAATGTTTCCTCAATAATTTTATTCTTCCGCGGATCAAATATCTGAATTCCGTTAGAAATAACACACAATCCTGTCAGTTGTAATTCAGTTATCACGGGTAAGGCATTCTTTAATATCCTACCTGTTGCCAAACACACACTCATTAACTTATCGGCTTTCAAAACCGCTTGAGTAACTCGTTGAGGAGGCACGTTCTGAC
>CAYHKY010000049.1:0-11768 GCA_964357355.1 uncultured Gammaproteobacteria bacterium
TATTCCTCCTATACACATAGCCTACAAGATTACTAATTACGCAGCAAGTCTATTGAATGCTATGAAGCTGATCACCCTTAACATCTGGGGCGGCAGGTTAAAAGAGCCGCTGCTCACATTTTTCAAGAAACACGCCGACACTGTTGACATTTTTTGTCTGCAGGAAGTGTTTCATCAGGGAAAAACCCGCTTCAAAATTTTTTCCGGTACGGTGATGGATATTTATGCGCAAATTTCTGCTGTATTACCGGATTTCAATGGATTTTTTGCGACACCGCAAATAAACGAGTTCGGTTTGGCTACATTTGTAAGAAATAAGATACAAGTCGTACAAACAGGCGATATGATGGTATTTCGCGATAAAAATTCTTTAGCAGGAGAAGATGGGGTGATGCTGCCAAAAAACATCCAGTTTGTGAAACTCAAAAACAAAAATGAGAAATACACATTGATCAATATGCACGGATTGTGGAACGGAAAAGGTAAAACCGACACTTCGGATCGGCTCGGGCAATCACAAAAGGCCACTGCGTTTTTGCACACAGTTAAAGGAAAAAAAATATTAAGTGGAGATTTGAATTTGCTTCCGGCAACAAAAAGCCTTCGTCTATTGGAAAAAGGTATGCGTAATTTGGTAAGTGAATATGAGGTAACTAGCACCAGAAGTCATTTTTATACTAAACCTGTGAAACTTGCTGATTATATTTTAGTATCTGAAGATGTAAAGGTCGAGGATTTTAAGGTGATGTCTGATGTAGTTTCCGATCATTTACCTCTTTATATAGAGTTTACTTAAAATAATTAAACGTTTATTTTATAGCCTACATACTTGAAATTGTTCCGGCCATATACCCCTCTAAGCTGTTATAGCAACCTAACAGGTTTGCAAACCAGCTATGACGGGTATACATATGGTCTACGAACTTGAAAGTACTGATTTGGACCGGGCGTGTCCCGTAAGCGGGATTTTTGGATTTGCGATACTTATTGCAGGGAAGCGTTAAAAATTGGTGCAGCTGACGGAGTTGCAGAAAATGAAGCGATACGGCCATAAGCACCGTCGTATTTGATGTCTGCGGATTTAATAGGTAATATCTCCAGAGGATTGACGGTTTTACCATGTTGGTACACTTCAAGATGCAAATGGTTTCCGGTTGACCAGCCGGTTGAACCGACTTTCCCTAACAACTCGCCGCGCTCAATTTTTCGCCCGGCAACTGTGGAAATTTCTGACAAATGGGCGTAAAGCGAAGTGACATGATGATTGTGAGAGACGATGACGTGTTTGCCATAACCAAAAATTGTATATCCTGCATACGATACGACACCGGATTCAAGCGCATAAACCGGAGTTCCTAAAGGCGCAGTCATGTCGATTCCCGGATGCCAGAAAGAAAAATTTTGTGAAAGATGAAAATCAGTGAGGGGAATTTCATATGTTGATTCGGTGGTCGGTGTTACTTGAATAGGAGTATTTTGCAGCCCGGCAGTAGTAGCTAAGTTTATGTTTGAACTCAAATCTTGTGCCTGGGGTGTGACCACGCTGGTAATAATCACAGCCGCTACCAGACCGCGTCCGAAAACTCTTTTGATACCTGACTTCTCAAACAGTTTGCTGGCCCAAAGGCTCATCGCCTGTCGGCCATTGACTGTTTGAAAAAGGGGGAGTGAAAATAGACGTTTTAACATAAGCGGGTAAGCTCGGAACAGGTCGTTAGTTTAACATAAAAGACCTATCAGGTCAAATATTACAGGATATTATTTGAGGCTGAAAATCTCCGTACAATAATGCGTGTAGAGTCGAGAATTATGGGTCTCATGCATTTGCTAAACTGAAATAATTATGCTATAACATTTTTGAGATTAACTGCAATGAAAAAGATTCTTCTTATTCTTTTAGGACTTGTTTTATTAGGAATAGGTGCGTTTGTCATCTTCAAATTAACTACAGCAGGAGGGGGTAAAGCAATTTTAAAAGTAAACTCTACTCCTGAAGCTGTTATTTTCCTCAACAATCAAAATATCGGTAAAACTCCATTTGAAGACAAAGTTGATGCTGGAGAATATACCTTGAAACTGACAGTGGAATCAAGCACAAAACAATATGCTCCTTGGGAAGAAAAAATAAAGCTTACTCCAAATTTGCTGACTTATGTAAATCGGAACTTAGGTGAAACGGAAATACTTTCTGGTGGGGAAGTGTTGACGTTGGAAAAAATATCAGAAAATGAAGCCCAGATTGCAGTTGTGTCGACTCCTGATGGTGCGACTATCACAGTAGGCGGTGAGGAAAAAGGAACAACGCCTAAGATATTGCAGGATCTAAAACCGGGCAGTTATGAGCTTGCCGTGAGTTCACAGGGTTATGAAACCAGAAACGTCAAGATCAAAACTACCGCCGGTTACAAATTGAATGGCGTGTTTCATTTGATTCGTGCAGCTGGAATTGGTGAGGAAACTGAGGGCCTTGGTTCTAAACCAGACAGCAGTCCCACCGCGTCACCGACTACGACTCCCAAACCCAAAGTCTCGTCCAAGCCGACGCCAAAAGCCTCATCCGTACCAAGTGTAACTCCTAAGCCAGGGGCAAAAGCATCACCGCCAGACAAGCCTTATGTAGAAATTCTTGATACTCCGACCGGGTTTTTGCGGGTTCGCAAAGAGCCAAATACGTCTGGTGAAGAAATAGGTCGGGTAAGCCCCGGAGAATATTATTCCATGCTCGATGAAGACAATAACGGTTGGTATAAAATCGAGTACGAAATTGATAAAGAAGGTTGGATCTCGAGCCAATACGCGAAGAAGTTTGAGTAAGGCATTTAACTTTGTGGTTTTGGACTTGCAAACTCTAACCTAGCAAGATTTTTTATTTGCGGAAGATTTAGTTGTTCAGTTATCACTTTATTTAAGTCTCTATTAAGCATCTCAAGAGTTTTTTGGAAGAATATTGTGGATAAACCGACCGTACTTCCAGCAATCATCCCCATAACATTAGAGGTGTTTAAGCTTGTGACAGCTATTGTGGATCCTAATAATGCTGCTCCGGGAAAAAATTTCCATGCCTCCCTAAAGGCTTTATACATACGTTCTCTTTCTTTAACTGCTACCCTAAGTTTTGTAAAGGCAGTAATTTCAGGTTCAGGAATTTGATTTTTATGTGTAACTTTAATATCCGTAACTGGTTGTATTGGTATTTGTGAAAACCAAGAAGTATCATCCTCAAGTTTAGTGGGAGCTTCCCCACGGATAAATATTTTTGTAATCAGATCATCTTCAGTTTGACTGACAATTTCTGTTCGTGCTTGATTAGTTACAGGTATTAATTGAAATGATGATTCATATTGTTCGTTTCCTATAGCCTTTCTTCCAAATAATAAGTA
The DNA here is from genome assembly GCA_964357355.1 of uncultured Gammaproteobacteria bacterium. Classification (GTDB taxonomy): domain Bacteria; phylum Patescibacteriota; class Microgenomatia; order UBA10105; family UBA10105; genus CAYHKY01. The sequence continues at coordinate 3,381 of CAYHKY010000049.1, forward strand.
ATGAGTCTGTTTTTTATCTTCTTCGGGGTGTACTACTGCAATTACCCTGGAAGGTTTTTTATGAATTCCGGAACCGGATAAATTAGGTACTATTGGTGGTTCGTTATTAGGCCACTCAGTGTATAGCATTTCAGTGTTTACTAAAGATACTATCCAACTTTTGCCATTTATTGAGAGTTGATCATTTGGAAGCAAGGGAGGGTGAGTGCGGGTACGATCTGCTTGTTTTCTAGTTTCTTTTTCTAGCCAACTTCTGGCCAAATCAGTAAAATCTATTTTTTCTGTATCATTATTAGGTATTGTATCAATGTTTTGAATTTCATTCATATTTAACATCTTTAAAAAATTACCCGCCTATAAGATAAATGATAGCAACAGCTGCAAGTCCCCAGAGAATGACAGTGGTCAGAAGGGGAATGTCGCTGGTCAAAATCTTCTCCGGTGATTCGCCTTTGCCTTCATAAATCAGCTGCATGTACCGCATAATGCCAAACAAGACAAAAGGTAAAGTGACCATCAGCCATTTGCGGTCAGGGGGAAATGTCTCAGTCAAAAAAATCCGGTATGCCCAACGGGACTCGGGAGGCCGTTCCAAAAACGAATAAAATGAATATGTAATCCAAGTTGAATTGGCAAACATCGCAGTATATGTGTCCAAGAGCCTTTCTGAATAATGGCCAAGCGATGCCCGTGTTTCACGCGGTTTGGCACCTTCGTAATTTTGTATAAGGGTGAGTTCAGACCGACGTTTTCCGATAGCCAAAAATAAAGACAGTGAAAATACTGCCAGTGACAGCCATATAGAAAGGTGATATCCGGTTGCCGCTTCTCCCGCATATACGCGTAAGAAATAAGCCAGAGCAATAATGAGGATGTCAATGACTGCAAAGTGTTTAAAAAAAAGTGTGTAAGAAAAAGACAATAACGCAAACAATACTGTCAGCGTAAAAAACGAACTGTTTACCAGGTAACTTATTGGTAATCCTATTAACAGCAAAATGAGTGAAAGGAATATTGCTAAAGGAACGGACAGTGCTCCGCTGGCAACCGGGCGGTTTTTTTTGAACGGGTGTTTCCGATCTTTTGGAGCATCCATGACGTCATTGAATAGATAATTTGAAGAGGAGATAGCACAAAAAACAAAGAACGCCTGAATTGTAGTCGTCAGAAGCGGGATGGTGAATAGTTGCCCCGTAAAAATAATTGAGGCGAACAATGCTAAATTCTTGAGCCATTGTCTTGGCCGAACCGCTTTAAAAATAGCAAACAGCAGGTTGATGTTCATGAGCGTACGAGCATGCGCTTTTTTTTATTTCTATTATGTTGGATAAAATATGACACTCCAATCACCAGCACCATAAATGTGACTACAACTATCAAAAATGCGAATAATTTTTGTTCGCGGTTAAAAAGAAGGGTCAGCACGCCCAGTATAGTCGAAATACCCCAGTAAAACAACGCGATCCGGCGCCTGCCCCAACCCAATGTAAGTAACTGGTGATGAAGGTGTTGGCGGTCTCCTACAAAAGGGGATTGTTTGCGGGCAGTTCTTCTAAACACCGTATAAACCGCGTCAAGCATGGGAACAGCCAGGACTAAAAGAGCTGATCCGACTTTGTTGCCTGACAGAATAGCCAGAGTGGCAATCATGAGGCCCGCCAATGTTTTTCCACCATATCCGGGCATGACTTTTTGCGGATAAAAATTCCAGGGTAAAAAACCCAGGTATGCCCCAGCAGTGATAAAAGCCAGACTGGCAACTATCAACTGCGATATGTCGTGCGCCGAAAATCTGAGGCTGGAAATGCCAATGATAAATGCGGTGATTGCCACAAACCCGGGCATTTGCCCGTCAACTCCACTGGACCAGCCAACGATATTCATGGTCCACACGATCCATACCACTGCAAAAATATCTGCCCAAACCAATATGGAATGTGTTCCAAATAAGGTGAATGTTATTCTCCACACATCAAGGTGGATGACTCCGCCTAAAGGGTTAGTGACAAAAGGAACACCGATTCCGGCTCCAACTACGAAGAGAGCTGTGATGATATTTCCCAAAAAACGCACATATGGAGAAAGGTCTTTTTTATCATCCCACAGACCGATGGCAGTTGTGAGAATCATCGCCATCACAATACCCATTAGAGATTTGCTTAACGGTAAAAATATGAGTGCGGGAATAAGTATTCCTGCTAACAGTGCAATCCCCCCAGCCCGGGGAATGATGCCTGAATGAGTATGGGCTGGATGAGCCCGTTTAGTAGCGTCGTCGACCAATCCAAAGCGACGAGCGTGTGACATAACCAGCGGCGTGAAAAAAAACGTGATCGCTGCGGCTGCTAATGTAGGTATAATAAATGGCAACATTAAGTCATTAATAAAATTATTTGTATAAGCGTGGCCTGGATGAGAAGTGTAATGAATGTAACTCCAAATATAAGCAGAAACGATAAATACCGGTAACTTCGGTAGAGCAGTGATGCAAGACCCATAATTACAAAAACATTAAAAACTTGGATGAGGAGTAAAAGCGTCAGAAAATAAGGTGGTGCCAGTTGTTCTTCTCCCCACGGAAGCGAATAAAAAAGCGGCACGAGCGGCGGAAGTCTTTGCCAAGACCAGATCATCACAGCGCCGGTCACCAGTGTGGTGAAAGCATTTATCCGCAGACACCAAAGTACGGCTGATTCATTTATAAAAGCCTGCAGCCGCAATTTTAGTTCCGTCCCGAAAATTTGACTTGCAATTTTCATAACTTTTTTTCCGGAGCAATATAATAACTTCCATCTTCTGATATGACAAAAGCACGTTGTGGTAAACTCGGGGATTCTGTAGCCCATACTGCTTGCGGCATTCCGACAGATCCTACATAACGGGGAGGCGTGATTTTTTGCGGATTATACAAATACACATTTGTGTAAGGCGGTGCGTAGTAGAGTGATTCATAAAACACGAGCGGAGTTTCGGCATACACGACATCACCTGCTTTTAACAAAGATTTTATTTCTGTAAACGTGTCCCTGATTGGAACTTTGCGGTGAAACGCTACAGCGACAAAATCAATGAGTATTATAGTGATAAGAAATGCATATGCTATACGCCATTTGATGGTTTGGGGCAGCACCTTTACCATAAAAGCAGAAATCAAAAACACCTCGGCAACTGTCACAAAAATGACATAGCGGTGGACATAAATAGGCTTGATGAGTGATATGCCCAGCACCAAAAAAAGCGGAATGAAAATCCACGTCAACCACAAAAGAGTTTGGCTGCGGTTTATTTTGGCTTTCCACAAAAAAAGAGCTGCCAGCAGGATAAAAAGTGAGACACCCTGCACATATGGCCATATAAATCCTGGAGTTCCTTCATAACCTACATACAAATTACCGAGTACTGCAGCCAGTAAATTCAAATCTATCGGGTACATCCACATTGGTCCGCTCGCTTTGAATTGAGTGAATAATATGGGCATCCAAGGTAAATACAGTAGTCCCAGTAATATATCGTTTCGGAGAGCAATGCGAAATTTCCCCGTCAACAAGAGATATGAGTTTTGAGCTAGGATGACAAATGCCATAAACGGCTGTGTATACATACCCAGTGATGCTGAAATAATATACCCGATCCAATTATTGGTGTACAAAAAATACATTGACAAGGTGGCAAGCATTGTAAGCAAAGAATACATTCTTATTTCAAACGCAAAATAAAGAAGCATCGGGTTTGCTGCCATCAGGCAAGCCGTATAGACAGCGGCCTTTTTGTCTTTGAAGATGACCAGGGCAAATTTATACACAACTAGCAGAAATAACAAAAATGCAAGTATAGACAATCCCCGCAGGGCGATTTCGCTTCGTCCGAACAAGAGCATCCATAAATGCAAGAGCAGGTAGTAAAACGGCGGATTAAAATCGCCGCTGGTTCTACGAATTACTTCCTGGATGCTGTCTTGGGCAATCCAAACTGAAAATGCCTCGTCCCGCCAGAGGCTCTGGGTCCAGTAAAAAAGGGGAGTATATTTAAATAAAAAATCCAATATTGTTTGCATAAATTGTGATATATGAATGCGAGATAAAGTTAATTGATTTGCATAATCCCTTTTTCTTACCATGTATTACATGGATCATACTTTTTCCGTGACGCGATACTCCAAACGTTTGCCCAGCATGAGTCTGGTATGGGCATCGAGTCCGGGTAAGGTTGAGAGGAAAAAAGACACAATCGGAAGAGAGAGCCATTGGAGATAGAGAATAGGAGTTTTCCACATTTTAAACTCTTTTGGGCGCGCCGGTTTAGCGCGCAAATCCAAGATAATCATGACAGCCAAAAAGGCGATGCTGACTGTCAAAATAGCTGAAGAAATTTGTGAGAGGCTGTGACCCAGGACAGTTCGGGCAAATTGTTGATTGATAAGAGGTGGAATGGTTGAACCTAATGTCAAAATAAACCAGTTGGTCGGCCAGAGTAAGTGGTTTTCCAAAAGATGTAAGACTCTTTGTGTTTTGTCCCAGAAAGGAATTGTACTGTTGGTAAAATAGTTTTTCATCACAAACGGAATATCTGATACACCCCAAGCCCAGCGTTTTTGCTGCTCGTACTGATTGATCATTGTCCGCCAAAATCCGTATGATTCGGCCGCGTCTGCCATGACAGGCAGATAAATAGGTTTGGTTTTCACTTTTTCTCCCAGGGCAAAATAAGTCTTGAAAAACAGATGGTAGTCTTCGGGAATCACGTCTACTCCCCAAAACCCGACGCGCTCAACCGTCGCAAAAGACAGGGAATAAGTTGAGAAATTAATCAGCCGGTCTTCCTGGGGTAACAGCGCGAGGTTAAAAATACTGGAGATGGTATTGATGACCCTGCCGGGTAAGGGAATCCGCCAAATATTTGAATAAAACAAAATTGCGGGTTGATAGAAATGATATTCCCGCTCTGGGTCAGTTAAAAATGTGTAACCCAAGTGGGATAAGTATTTAGGATGGAGTAGTACATCGGCGTCACAAGAAGTGACAGTAGTGAATTTTGAATCAATTGCCAATTCTTTGAGTTTTGCTGCCACAAATCTGCCGGCATAGGCCATGTTGGAGGATTTGCCCATGATTTCTCCGGGTTGAAGCGGATGCTTGGTGACCCAAAAATGCTTGAAGTGATGGCTATATTTTTCCGAAAGGATTTTGCCAGTTTCATCCGCATGGGGGTCTAAGCTTTCAGTTGCCAAAACGACAATGACTTGGTCAAGCGGAAATGTTTGGAGGAGAAGGTTGTCGAGAGTGTCTCCAAGTACCGAGAGCGGCTCTTTGTATTGGGGAATGATGAGAATCTGGTAAAGTTTTGTTGCATTTGTCTGTTTCGTAAATTGTGACTGCCAATCAACTTTGGTGTGAGCGGAAAGTGTTAAGAATGCCCGAATACCAAAAATAGCTATCCGAAATGATTTATAAAACCAGTAAACGTCAAACGTCAGCACAAAATAGGCAACCAGAGCTGGATGCCAAAAAGAGAGCCAGACAGGCATGGTAATCAGAAACCAGGAAAGGAGGGGAATGCCTATCTCAAACAGCCTTCTACTTTTATTGGGATAGCGCTCAATGAGGCGTCTCATGTACTGTCAATTGTAGCACAAAGATTGATTTGAGGCTCAATTTAAACCAAACAACCCGGCCGCGTTTTCTGTGGATAAGTGGATAACTTCGGATAGAGGAGAAGAGTGGTAATTGGCAACTGCTTGGGCAATTAGAGGTAAATAAACCGGTTCATTGCGGGTCCCGCGGTGGGGAACAGGTGTTAAATAAGGGGAATCAGTTTCCAACAAAATCCGATTCAGAGGTGCCGAGTTGACAAGGGGAGAGTATTGGGTTTTACTATAGGTAATATTACCATCAAACCCCACATAATAACCCATAGTAAGTATCACTTGTAAATCTTGAGTGCTGCCGGAGAAACAATGAAATACACCCCGTAATCTGTTTGTCAGTTTGGCAGATGTTTGCTGATCATGTCTGATATAGTTAGTTTTCACGGAATCTTGATCATGATTGATATAGTTGTTTGAAATGGGAGGGTTGCGGGAATTAGTTTTATCCTTCAATTGACGGATAACTTGAATCATGTCACTATATGCATCACGGCAGTGGAGTATGAGCGGCTTATTGTGGATAAGTGCCAGCTCCAGTTGGAGGAGAAATAAATCCAGCTGTTTCTTTTTTATTGCAGAAGTAATTTCTGTATTGGGATATTTGGTTTTGGTATAATGGTAGTAATCAAGACCTATCTCCCCTAAAGCGACCACTCCACTACTCTCAAGAAGTTCCTCCAATTGATGTCGTACATTATTATTAATTATTAATTTTTCATCATGAGCATGATGAGGATGGATGCCTACGGCTGCGAAGCAGATGCCGGGGTACTTTTGAGCTATTTCGACAGCTCGCCTACTGGAGACAATGTCTGTCCCCGGAACGATGATCTTCTCTACTCCCTGTTCCTTACAACGTCGTACAACATCGTCCAGATCATTTGTAAATGCAGCAAAGTTCAGATGACAATGCGTATCAATAAGCATAATACTCCCCCATTATAAATGAAACATTAAAATAGGCATCAAAAAAAATTTGTACCGGAAAGAGTTTACCGAACATAAATGCAGGAAAAATATAATCGACTTAAATTACCAGCTTTTTTACTGTTACTCTATTAAAATTTGGCAATTTCAGTATAATCTAAGCGTATGACTAATAAAGTAGTAATAATTACCGGTGCAACCAGCGGTATAGGTAAGGCGCTTGCATTGGCATACCTGGAAAAAGGATGTGCATTGATTCTTACTGGTAGAAATCCGGACGGGTTTGCGGATGTGCAAGGAAAGAATGTTGATGTGATTTTGGGCGATATAACAGTTCAAAGTACTATAAATAAAGTGGTACAATTAGCAGAGTCCAAGTACGGGAGAGTCGATGTGTTGATAAATAATGCGGGTATCACTTTTATCCAGCCTTTTGCAGAAAATACTTCGGAACAACTGGATTTGATAATTAATACGAATCTCAAATCGCACATATTGCTTACTTCCCGGCTGTATCCGCTGATGCAAAAACAGCAGTCAGGCCATATCGTATTTATAAATTCCAGTGCCGGAAAAGAAGGTTACAAAAACCACACGCTTTATAGCGCGACAAAATTCGGTTTATCTGGATTTGCCAAAAGTTTGCGGCTTGAAGCAAAAGAATACAACATAAAAGTCACCAGCATATATCCCGGCGGGGTAAAAACTCAGCTGTATCGAAATCTCAAAACTCCGGTAGATTCAACTGTTTATATGGATCCCAAACATGTGGCTCACGCAGTTGTCTATTTAACCGAGGCGCAAGGATATTGCCCGGATGAACTGGTCTTGAGCCGGATGTCAAAATGATATTGGTCAAAAGTTAATAAAACTTTACCATGCTTCACCAAAGTAGACGGGTAGGTTTTCAAACCGTTCTCTATTTCTAATTGCTTTTTCTGAAATATATCGGATCATTGCCAGTTCATCCTGGGGTTGTGGGATAGGTGTACCTTCATTTATAAAAATATCATCATTGGCCAGAATTTCCCAGCCGCTCCGTCTATAAAAGACTTCATGATTCCGGTGGCAAAACAGCACGGCCACGTCAAAATTCTGTTTGTCAATAAAACGAGCGGCGCGGTTTATTATCTGTGAACCAAATCCTTTTTTGCGGAAATCGGGATGAGTCATGACTCCACCAAATCCTGCCAATAAATATTGCGTATCCGCATGACGGAAATTTTTAGTTAAAACCGCGGCATGACTGACCACAATAGACTTATTAAGTAATAGAAATCTGACTCTTTTTTGAGAGGTTTCATCCAACCAGGCAATATTTCTTGGTATACGAGGGGAAACTCGTGGGAACGCGAGATTGTAAAGACTAACCAATTGGCTTTTTATATGAAGCGGAAGTTTAGTTGTGGATTCTACCATTTGTATCTGCATATATTAATCATATTACAACAAAGTTGAAATGAAGTCGGCGCGGATTTGATTTTGGATTCCCAATACCTAATATCAATTAAGAAGCCAACTTTTGGCGAACTTGTTCCGGGAAAACTTTGGAGGTTTGTGTCATAAATGCTGACGCGTTAAGTATTTCTAGAAGCACTGGTTTGTTCTCTTTAGAGAAATGGATTATGACATTTTTTTCCTGCTCAGCATAATCAACTTTCTTATTTGAAAGCCAGAGCATCAATACATCATCCTCTTTGTCATATCGCATTTTCATACAAAATACCTGCCTTTTTTGGTGGGATAAAATGTAATGACTATAATTAGATCATCTGCGTAATTAGCACCTTAACAAACCAAGTAAGCTCATGATAAGC
>CAYHKY010000050.1:0-11690 GCA_964357355.1 uncultured Gammaproteobacteria bacterium
TATTTCTGAAGCTGAAAAAAAATTGCTTGTTTTCATAATCGTGACATCTGATACTTCAGGTAAAGGATTTCCGGTTAATCGTGTGAGAAATTTAGCAAATTCTTCGTGCGTGACTTTTAACCAGCGCTGTTCCTGGACTTCATTTCCGGTTACAGGATCAAGTTTAAAAAAGAATATACAATCGTTACCTAAATACCCCCTATCTTTAGCAGCAGTTGTAAGTTCCGGACTGGGACTAAACTCTACAAACACCTCCTCATCAACTGGGTTTATTTCTCCTTCAAACATAGCCACGCGATGATCTCGCAAGGAATTATAATTTTGTTCGTTCACTTTATATCTCGCGGTTTCAAATGGTTTTTTTTGTGAAGACAACTGAGCTTCCTGCAGGATTTCGTCAAAAAACCCATATTCACCCCTTAACCTCCAGTTACCCTGATCGTTTACCCAAAAGTAATTTTTTGGAGGCTCCCGTTTGGTAACTTTTGCGAGCGGATGTTCGGCTACCATTGCCAATAAGTTGGACATAACTTCAGTAAGTCCTCTGTGAAATCTCTCGGATTTGAAATCAAGATTTCCTCCGGTAATTTGATTATCCTCATCTAAGTTTATGGCTGCCTGGACGATGTCAGCAACATAATTTACCGGATTTGTAGCTCCGTCATTGAGTTGTTCTTTTTTGACATGCAAAAATCCTTCAATGATAAGATCATCCAAAATTCCGCTTTGTTTAAAATACGCCAGAAAATCCCCAAGATTTACTTCTTCGGGAAATTGTTCCAGTCGATTCAAAGCAGTCAGACGGGATAAGAACTGCTGTCTAGCTACTAATTTAATATCCTGACCAGTTAAGCCGATCTCGCCAAATGAATCCGGGTGAATTAAAAATCCTTTTTCAGCAATATTTACTCCCATAAAAAAACCTCCCGTTTTACCCGAGAGGCAAAAAAGTTATAGGTTATAAGTTGTAAGTATGAGAAACTTTTTTCCCATTAACTATTTCATACAAACCTCCTACAACTTACAACTCACAACTAATTTCTCCTGCTCGGGAATTGATGTGCGGTAAGTGTCGGACTTCCCCCGTCTTCTTGTCGCTTTGCGACACCGACGGGGTTCACCGTTGCGGCACAGTCCCGGAATTACACCGGGTTCCTTATCTGCACATGTTAAATAAATATTATAATTTCGTGACTATTCAAACAACCACACTACGCTATCTCCTACCAAAAGCACCCTAGCATCAGGAGTTATCGTTTCCCTTTTTCCATTCACTTCATACACCCAATGTTTTGCTCTATCGTTAGCAAAGGTACCGACTTTTTCTACGGAAATCCCCCCATCAAGTTGCCCGGTCGTAACTTCCAATCCATCCTGCTTCACCGCTTCGACCAAAGCCATGTATGCGTTGGGTGCGGTAATACTGGCATACGTTTTACGCTCAGTACCAAAATCTACAATTACCACAATTGTTTGCACCTGAGGTGTTTGAGTCCTGGTTTGGACCAAGTTCGAGAGTTTTAAGTTAGGAAATAAACGAGTAGCAATAAATAATATGGCAACAAAAAAAACCAGTAAATAGATAATTCCGTAATTCTTGATATCCATAGTCAGAAGAGAACCTAAAAGTCGACGCCTTTTTTAGCAAGAATCCCCACGTCATATGGATGTTTTATTTTTTTCATTTCGGTAACCAAATCTGCAGTTTCGACAATTTCCGGTTTTGCTTCTCTTCCGGTTAACACCAAAGTCACCTCTTCAGGCTTACTTTTGAGTATTGTTAAAACATCCTTTAATGGTATTAACCCGCCTTGAATCGCACCATTAATTTCATCTAAAATTACAGTTGTCCATTTTTTACTCATTATTTCCTTTTTAGCGAAATTTAACGCCTTCTTTGCACTTGCAGAATGTTCGTGTTTTGATTTTCTATCACCCATGATACCTACGAATCCTTCTCCCATCGGGACGATCTTTATATCAGGTAAAAATCGATCAATGGTTTTATGTTCTCCGGTTTTCCATGCTTTCACAAATTGAACAACCAACACTCTCCCGCCCCATCCTACTGTTCGCAATGCCATCCCAAGCGCTGCAGTTGTCTTTCCTTTCCCATCACCTGTGTACACAATGATTAACCCACGATTTCGATCCATCAAATCTTATAATGAAAGAATAACCAAATATACAAATAACCCAATGTTATGAATTAATTATTTAATTTATTAATTACTTTCATTTTTTTATTGGGTTACTGGGTTATTCTAACATTCACTATATCCGCAACCATAACATTTTTTGCAACCTTCTTCATGGGCAAGAAGCGCTTCTCCGCAAGAAGGGCAAAGATCAAACTCCTTGGCTTTATGAGCAAAAAGGGGTTGTTGGCCTGGACTTTTGACGTAAGGAGCATCGGCTACAACAGGTTCACTTGCCGGCTCAATGTGAGAGTGACCGTTGGCCTGAGCATGTCCATTATTACTTGCCTGTCCGGATAGGGTTTTCACTACTCCTGTTGCGAGTTTCAGATGCTCTGATAAAACTTTTCCGATCGCATCTGGTAATGACCTAACCCGTCTTTCTCCAAATCCTACATGTCTGCTACCGCCAATGCCTCCTAATTGATGCACTACTTGTTTAACCCGTTCATTTTCAGATAAAGGTGAAGCCATTCGCAGCACTAAGGAAATCAATCTTCCCATCCCGTCTGCCATCGCAGCCACATCACTCCCCGCTTTCCCGACAGTCACAAAAACTTCAAACGGATTTTCCCGGCCTTCACCATTTGAATTTACGGTAATATAAGCTTTACCGACCGGCGTTTCCATTTTGTAAGTTGATCCATGTACCACCATAGGCCGAGGCTTGATCTCAGATTGAGGCATCAAAGGTATCGACGCGTGACCATTACTAATCTGCGCAGGATTTGCAGTTTTTGTATCTGCAGTTTTTTCTGGTAAACGTTCAAGCACGCCTGCACGTGATCCTTCCCGCATGTACGTAACACCTTTGCAACCCAAATCATAGGCCAACATGTAGAGCCTTTTGACATCATCAACCGAATGCGTTTTTGGTGCGTTGACTGTCTTGGATATTGAAGCGTCAACATATTTTTGGATGACAGCTTGAACACGTACGTGATCATCGGGAGTTAAATCGTTGGCTGACACATAATACTCAGGCCGGTCAGAAGCAGTAGGCTCCCTACTCTCTTTTGTTTTAAATTCCTCATACCAGGCATTATATAAAGGATGACGTAATATATGCTCACCTAGCCTATCCCTCCTAATAAACTCAAACTCATATACCGGTTCAATACCAGATGACGTACCGGCCATAAGTGAAGTTGATCCTGTGGGAGCTTGCATCAGCAAAACTGAGTTGCGAATTCCGTATTTTTTAATTCCCTCGCGAACATTTTTGGGGAGCTTGATAATAAAATTACCTTGTAAATATTTGTTAGCATCAAACTTTGGGAATGAGCCTTTTTCTTTGGCTATTTCAACAGATGATTCAAACGCAGCATCTCTTACTATGCGATAAATTTTCTCGCAAATTGAGAGACTTTGATGAGAACCGTAGCGAATTTTCATCTTAATCAATGCGTCACCTAAACCCATAGTACCCAAACCAATCCTGCGTTCACCATTCAATTGTGTTTCTTTAATCCCCGGAAATACATAGACATCTTGGTCAATAATGTTATCCTGAAACCTAACAGAGATTTTAGCGATTCTAGCCAGATTGTTATAATCCATTTCTCCCTCTGAATTTACGAGCGCAGCGAGGTTTATGGATGAAAGATTGCACACTCCCCAATTCGGTAATCCCTCTTCCCCGCAAGGATTTACACAATTTATGTAGTTAAAATAGGAATTGGCGTGTAACTTATTGTACCTCTCCATGAACACAAGTCCGGGTTCCGCACTTCTCCAAGCTGCTTCGCAAATCAAATTCCACAAATGTTGCGCTTTGATTGTTTTGTATATTTTTGGTTTTTTGCCTAAGGCTAACCAATGAGCCATGATGCCATCCCATTTTTCATCATATTCCGGATCAGTATTGTCAGGAAAATAAAGATTCCAATCCGCGTCTTTTTTCACGGCTTCCATAAATGAATCCGAAACGCAAACTGACAAATTAGCTCCATTGATACGTGACAAATCTTGTTTTACGGTTATAAATTCTTCAATATCCGGATGCCAATCCCACAACATCAACATGAGAGCGCCTCGACGAGTCCCTCCTTGTTGGATAATGTCCTTGGTAGCTACAGAAAAAAGCTCTGCCCAGTTACAGGGACCTGAGGAAAAACCATTAACTTTGTTTACCCGTGCCCCTCGGGGACGAAGTGATGAGAGGTTGATACCGACCCCGCCGCCTCTGGCCATGATTTCTACCATTTGCTTGAGGGTGTCAAGGATACCGCCACGCGAATCTTTGGGAGATGGTATGACAAAACAATTGTAGTAAGTTACTTTGTATCCTGTACCTGCTCCCGAAAGGATACGTCCTCCGGGAATAAACTTAAAATCCGTCATCGCTTCATAAAATTTCTCTTCCCATTCTTTTTTTTGCTTAACACCTTTCTCATTGTCAGACACGCCTCTGGCAACTCGACGCCACATCTCCTCTGGTGTTGATTCGATAGGATCTCCTGCTTTGTCTTTCAAAGCATATCTATCCAAAAATACTGTGTTACGAATTCCTGTTAAATCCATATTAATTATTTAAATGACATTGGCCGTTTATAAAAGCTTGTGTAATTCTTTCTCAAATTCCTCAAGATCAACAAATCTTCTGAATACACTGGCAAACCGAATATATGCAACCTTATCCTTCTTCTTTAATTTATTTGCCACCAATAACCCAATCTTTTTACTCTCTATTTCTATCGACTCTCCCCCGCGTAATTCCCGTTCGATTTCATCAAGTATTTCTTCAATGTGAGCGTGTGTCACGCTCGTTTTCTCGGCAGCTTTACGAATTCCGCTGGCCAATTTTTCCCTGTCAAAACTTTCTCTTGTCCCGCTTTTTTTAATAACTGTCAGAGGTATCGTTTCTATCCGTTCGTAAGTGGTAAAACGCTTGGTACATTTTGTGCATTCACGTCTTCTCCTGGTCACGGATAAATCTTCACTATCTCTAGTTTCTACAACCTCGGTCGAATCATGCGTACAGTACGGACACTTCATATTTGTCGTCCCTAGTCTTTTGTGAAATATTAAACACTATACGTAGAGCCACGATTAAAGATAAAACACTAGGAAAACATGGTCAAGATAACAAACTGTATCTTTAAATATCAGCTCATATTACAGCTTCACTTATGCTGTTATCACTTTCTTATAAGCTTTATCTCTCTCTGGACCAATATGGGAGTAACAAATAAAAAATATCCTGAGTAAATTACTAGTGCATACGTTTAAGTATTTAGGTAAAAATGAACATCAAACCATCTTACATAAAAGTAAAATGCCTGTGCAGACAAGAAATACTCGAATTTGAGTTTTATCTCATCCTTCGATCTGTTGAATAAAGATTCCTTACACCACTCCTCGGAGAAGAAAATGATTGTTGGTAGTATGTTTTATAGGATAAGTTGTTTTGAGGATTTATTTTTATTCGGGGAAATCTTTTGCAAGATCTTGGATTTGTTTATAAACAGAAGCTTCCTCGCCTACCTGAAGCTTCAAGACTTCCTGATGTCCAATAACTGCACGTTTATATCTATCTTTCAGATTATTATCAAACTTGCTTTTACTGGTAAATAAGATTGCTTTTCCTTTCGTTAAATAGTTGACCGAATCTTGCCATGATTTAAACGCCAGTTCAATTTCACCTTTTTCTTTTAAAACTACTCCCGTGCTCAGATGTTTGTCCGCCATCAGGATATAAAATTCTACTTTACGCACGGGGTTGGAGATTAACAATGAAAGGAGTAAATCACGAAATCGCTTGATAAAGTATAAAGGGTGACCTGGGAGTATTCCTGGATATGGCAAGGCATAATTTACGGGTTGGAAAGCGTTGGAAGAATGCAGTGGTGTCGCTTCCTGGGCCAACGCCATGCTAAAAAAGATTGCAAAAAAAGCAGCTGTGCACAAAATTCCGAATATCTTACCAATCATAAAAACAATGGATTATTATAACACTTCAATCAATTTATACCCGTTATAGCTGGTTTATCTCGCCAAACATTATCATTATAAAGATGAAGGTGGGATCAAAGCAGCTTAGTCCATTCGACATGGCTCAGGACTAATACTGAGCTTGTCGAAGTATTAGAGGGGTATATGGCCGTCTGCCTGCCGGCGAGGCAGGGAACAAATTCAAGTATGTAGGCTATACACGTCACCAAATTCCCTTTTCACATCAGCAAATGTGACATTGGCTGCGCGATATATTTCCTGCTCCAATAACTTTACTTTTGGAAAACTCGCATCAAGCTCAGTAATAGCATCAGGAGATAAATTTTCTTTATACCAAAGCTTAAATCTATGTTCCACTCCGATAACTTCATACTTAGTCATTTTATCTGACAAAAACAACAGCTTTTCTTCCCAACTCACCGGAGTTGTATCATGACTCAGAATAAAGTGAAGCGAATGTTTGGCTACGACTTCTGCCACTTCAGGAAACCCTAACTCTTTCAAAACCCTTACTGCCGTATCAGGGTGCCTTTCCCCTTCCCGCTTGGGAATATTTTTGTCTATGTCATGTAACAGCGCCGCCGCTTGCAAAAGTTCTAAATTTATTTTGATAGTTTCAGCCAACGGCTGACCAACCTTTGGCTGGGGATTTTGATTTATTAATTTGTTGGCGAAATATATCGCTAACTTTGTCACCGCTTCCACATGAATCCGTTTTTGTGAGGGTAATTGATAACGATCAAACAAAAAGAGACATTGTGCGCGTGTGGGAATCATAAATTAACTCGCCAAGATGATTCTGCGGGTAGCTTCTATGATCGCTTCAACCGCCGTGACTGCATCATCAAGCTTTCCGTCCTCATTCAAAACTAAATAGTCACAATCATCGTATTGCGCAAGCTCCCACTTGGCTAAATTAAGTCCTTCTATCCAGACCTTCTCGTTTTCTGCGCCTCTGGTACGCATACGTTTTTCAAGCGTTTCAAGTTCTGGTGGAGCTAAAAATATAAATACCGCTGCTTGAACTGGTGAGTCAGGATCCTCAACCATTTCCTCAACTCGTGACCTGATATTTTTGACGCCTCTGACATCGATCCGCCAAACAACATCTTTGCCTGAAGCAAGCGCTTCTTCTAAATGTTTTTTCTGTCCACCTTTATAATGACCCAAGTATTCAACCCATTCAACAAAGGCATCATCAGCTATAAGTTTCTCAAAATCTTCGCGGGAGACAAAATGATAATCAGTTCCTTCAACTTCACCTTCGCGCATCGGGCGCGAGTTGGTAGTTACCATACGAATCAGTGTGGGACGTTTTTCCAAGAGTTTTTTCATCACCGTATCTTTTCCAGCGGCAGTTGGCCCGGTGAGAATAATGAGGACTCCCCGTTTCTTTTGCTCTGCAATTTCTTCCGTAATTGGACGTGTTGCCATGGTGGTATTGTATACCCGTCTTACGCTGGTTTGCAAGCCTGTTAGGTTGCTAAAGCAGCTTAGAGGGGTATATGGCCGGAACAAATTCAAGTATGTAGGCTATACCCAAGATTCTTGTCGTTGACAACCGTAAGATAAATTCTTTAATAGTATATCTGTGGAAATAGAGTATTTACCATTATCTTGGGAAAACTATCTGATGCATATCCGTGATCTTGCTGATCGGTTACTACATGACAAGAAAAATCTAGACCTAATAGTGGCAATATCTAGAGGAGGACTAACTCTCGGACATGTTTTATCAGATCATCTACGCATTCCTATCTGGACAATTATCATTCAAAGTTACACGGATATAAAAACTCAGGGAGAAATCAAAATTACAGGTAAATTACAAACTTCAATTAAATCTAAAAATATATTACTGGTCGATGATGTAGCCGATTCAGGACATACGTTTGTTCGTGGTACTCACTATTTGAAACGTTGTAAACCAAAATCAATTACTACTCTATCGGTATTTTATAAACCACGTTCTGTTTTTTTTCCCGACTACTTTGCTCAAACCACTGATAAATGGATATTGTTCCCTTATGAAGCAACAGAAATGATTAATTTAATTATTACTAAACTCAAGAAAGAGAAGCAGTCAAAAGAAAAAATTCGACGTTTCTTAAGAAGACTAAAGTACTCAGAGGGACAAATCGACTTTGCAGTTAACCATTACTTTAAAGATAGTTAAACTCCTCATACGACAAGCTTACGCTTATTCAGGTTTATTTAAAACAATTGGTTTGAGCCTGGTCATCGCTTCTAGTGAATACCTGATTCCCTGAACACCAACACCTGATCCTTTAATTCCCAAAAATGGAAAGTGATCAGGACCTCTTTGTGGCTTAGAATTAATCCAGACAGTACCTACATCAAGTTTATTGGCGAGCTTTATCCCTGTCCCTTCGTCACAAGTAAATATAGCTGCCTGAAGACCATAAGTGGAAGAGTTAACAATATTTATCGCCTCATCCATATCTTTGACTCTGATAAAGGAAACAATCGGTCCAAATGTTTCAATTCTGACAATCTCCATATCCGGTTTAACATTGTCTAAAATAGTCGGTTCAATGAAATTTCCTTTACGCAAACCTCCGATGATAATTTTTGCACCTCCTCGCTCTGCAGCAAGAATTCTAGCCTCAACTTCTTTTGCCGCTGATTCACTTATCAAAGGACCGACGCTTTTCGTTTCCGGAGACCGGGGATCCCCCATCTTGATTTTTTCTTCAGTAAATTTTATCACCAATGGTAAAACCCGATCCAGCTCGCTGTTTAAACCTAATACATATTTAATGGCGGTACAGCGTTGCCCCGCAAATGAAAATGCGCCTTTGACGATTTCTAATGCCGTGTCTCCGGGATTGCAATCAGCAATGATTATGGCCGGGTTATTACCTCCGCATTCAAATGACAAAGGAATCATGCCGGCTTTGGTGGCAGCAGCTTTACCTACTTGTGAAGATC
The DNA here is from genome assembly GCA_964357355.1 of uncultured Gammaproteobacteria bacterium. GTDB lineage: Bacteria > Patescibacteriota > Microgenomatia > UBA10105 > UBA10105 > CAYHKY01. The sequence continues at coordinate 9,105 of CAYHKY010000050.1, forward strand.
CGGTGAAACTGATCATATCAATCCCCGGATGACTAACCAAGTAGTCACCGATGTCACTACCGCTTCCGGTAACAGTCACAAAAACCCCGTCTGGAATCCCTGCTTTCCTGAAAATCTGGGTAAGGTGGAGTCCTGAAATTGAACCGTTGGTAGGAGGTTTAAAAACAACAGCATTACCAGTCACCAGGGCCGGAGCAATTTTGGAAACGGCTAAATTTACCGGATAATTAAAAGGTGAAATGGCTAAAACTACACCAAGAGGTATTCTTTCAATCATCGCAATCTTACTTTTATCGTAGCCAGGAAATGCATCTGAAGGTAATTGATCTCCTTTCATATGCAGAACTTCATGTGCAAAATAATCCACCATATCGGCAGAACGCACAATCTCGTCTTTGGCTTCGTCAATTGGTTTACCGATTTCCCTAACTAAAAGTGCAGTTAAATACGGTTCATGTTCCCACATCCAGTCAGCAGCCAGTTTTAATATTTTTCCCCGCTCAAAGACTGACTTTGCTGCCCAAACTTTTTGAACACCATGCGCTTGTTTTATAGCCGCATCAATCTCTGCGTGGGTAACTACAGGCACTTTTCCGACTATCGAATTGTCAACCGGAGACACTACATTTAAGAAGTTGCCGTCTTTGGAAGATGTCCATTTGATACCATTAAACCAGCGGTATTGGGGTGGAGTCTGATCATCATGAAGCTCGTCAAAAAAATTGACCGGCATAATTTATACATAAGTATAGAACAGATATCGTGCAAAATGAAAGACCTTTATAATTTGAATTTCACCTCCGTAAAATTTACGGCCGAATCACCCACGCAGCATAAGTATCACGTTTGCGTCTTTCTGAAGCTTCCACCAACATGTGGTTTACCGCGGTCTTTTCCGGTTCTTCACTCTCCATACTGGTAGTCAAAATTTGCTGCAATCTGTTCTCGTTTACAACACTCATAAGAGATTTTTCGGTAACTACGAATATGTCACCATCCCGCATATCACCACGGGTTAGTTGCGGCAACGGCTCTTTCATTTCGCCCAAAAGCGGTGTACTACTTACTCCATCATTATCAGGGACCAATCGAACGATTTGTTTCTCCCGATACAGATAACATCTGCCTTCGCCAATTCTTCCTGCCCACCACGACCGTTTAGAAATATCAAAAATCGTGAGTGATCCAAAACTTTCCCCATTGGAGATTTTAAATACCTGCCGGGAAACCACATTAAAGAGTCGCTCGAGTAATTTGCCATGGGCTTCATTATAAAAGCGTTTTTTGCTGAGGATACTGTAACCTAACTCAGCTGATTGTTGGACAACCTCGATAATACGGTCGCGGTCTGATCCAGTGGCTTCGATGAGTAAAAAACAAGTTTGACCAAATATGTTACTTGCAACTATTTTCGTTCCTTCACTGTAAAACCCAAAAAATTTCCTTGGGTCCTGCTCTAAATGAGAGAATGTTGAAGTTACTCCTTCCATCACTGTCATTACCCTTCTGAAAGGGAGCGCAACGCTTCTTGAAACCTGAGATCTACTGCAGACCAATTAACTACGTTCCACCAAGCCTTAAGATATTCAACCCGTCGATTCTGGTATTTAAGATAATACGCATGTTCCCAGACATCTACTCCGAGAAGTGGGATTTTGTGTTCCATCAGGGGATTATCCTGATTTAGCGTGTCCATCACTTCCAATTTTCCGCGAGAAACTACAATCCAGGCCCATCCGCTTCCGAACCGACCCATAGCTTTTTGAGTAACAGCTTCCTGCATACTCATAAAACTCCCAAACGTATCGTTGATTGCACTCATAAATGCACCTTCAGGCTCTGTTCCACTAGGTGGACCCATGATTTGCCAAAAAAGGGTGTGGTTGGCATGACCGCCTCCGTGATTTTTGACCTTTGTCCGAATATTTTCCGGTACTTTGGCTAGATTTGCGACAATTTCTTCGATGCTCAATTCGAGTAATTTATCTTGTCCATTAAGTGCAACATTGAGATTATCGATATAGGCTTGATGGTGTTTACCATGATGCAACTTCATCGTCGCTTCATCGATATAAGGCTCCAGAGCGTTGAAAGCATAGGGTAGTTGGGGAAGTGTAAACATATAGCCGTTTATTGATATCATGATTCAGTCAATTTATCAACACGCTAGTTTACATGATTTTATTTATTAACCTGGTACAAAAATACACTTCTATGTGGAGTTTTTGGAACCGTTTTTAAAAGTGTCACCGGCCAGTCTGAAGGAATATCGGGGTGCCGATTCCTCACAAACCATACCTCACCTTCTTCCGAAAATATGCTCTCCGGAATATTTGTAAGCGGATCGATCAACCAATCAGCAATCCTTATTTCGTAATTACGTTTATCTTTCTCTGCAAGAGTTACAAAAAACGAATTCAATCCCTCCACATAAACAGTTAATTTATTTTGGTGTTTTACTAAGTAAGAGTTGATCTCATGTTTTAATTCAAGACTTCCTACCCCACTGGTCCAATCTTCAAAAAACTGAAATCTGTCCTCAAGTGCAAGCGGTGCGTTTTGGGGTGAAGCAACAACTAACCAGTC
>CAYHKY010000051.1:0-11574 GCA_964357355.1 uncultured Gammaproteobacteria bacterium
ACTGGGCAGTTATTACTTCTCCGATCAACGGAATTGTAACGCATATTGATACGCCTATTGCCGGAGTCAATGTAACAGCGACAAATACAATTACAGTGTCTGATCCAACAAGTCTTGTATTTAGTGCTGATATTGATGAAACCGATGTCGGGCAAATCTACGTTGGTCAAACGGCCAACATAAATCTTGACGCATTTCCCGATAAAAATTTTCGTGGAAAAATTACTAAGATTGCGTTTGCCTCAGAAACTACAAGTGGAGGCGCCACAGTGTATCCGGTTGAAATAGAGTTTGATGTAATTGAAAATTTACGTGTCGGACTAAACGGCGATGTCTCAGTTATATTAAAAGAGGTGCCAAACGCGTTAACTATACCAACCGAAGCAGTACAGGGTACGGATGAAAAAACTTTTGTCATTAAGAAAACAAAAAATAAGTTTGAAAAAGTCAAAGTAAAAATAGGTGAAGCATCTGATAATCAGACAGAAATTATCGAAGGACTCATTCAGGGTGACGAAATCGTAACTGAAGGATTTAAATTTTTACCAAAAGATCTAACTCAATAAAGAATCAGGGTCAGACCCTCATCAAAAAATGAACTCTCTGCTTTCACTATCTCATATCAGCAAAATCTACAAAATGGATGGAGTTGAATTCAGAGCCCTTGATGATGTTTCGTTTTCTATTAAGAAAGGAGAATACGTCGCAATCATAGGACCATCAGGATCAGGTAAATCAACTCTCATGCACCTTATAGGCTGCCTTGATAAACCTACATCCGGACAAGTCATGCTGGATGGCAAAGACGTCTCGCGAGCAAATGAAAAGGAGCTGGCACGAATCAGGAACGAAAAAATTGGATTTGTATTTCAACAATTTAATTTACTGCGAAAAACTTCAGCGCTTGCCAATGTTGAGTTACCTCTAATTTACAGATCAGATTCTGTTCACAACCGGCGCGAAAAATCACTCACCAGACTTACGCAAGTGGGATTAAAAGACAAGCTAAGGAATTTCCCTTCCCAGCTTTCCGGCGGCCAACAACAGCGTGTTGCAATTGCAAGAGCTCTGGTTACTGATCCGGCAATTATTTTGGCTGATGAACCAACAGGAAATCTCGACAGCAAGTCAGGCAATGAAATCATGGAAATTTTTGGTAAATTGAATCAAGATAATCGCACCATCATAATGGTCACCCACGAAAAAGACATCGCCGATCATGCAAAACGCATAATTCAATTGAAAGATGGGAAAATTATAAGCGATAAGAAAAATTGATCTGCTTATCCCAATATTATTGACTAGAATATGGATTTTTTTGAATTTATCAATCTTGCACTCAACTCATTGCGGACAAATAAAGTCCGTTCAATTCTCACAATGCTTGGGATTATTATAGGTGTAGGTTCAGTGATACTACTGGTTTCAATAGGAACTGGATTACAAAATTTTGTCACCCAGCAATTCGCAGCACTTGGATCTAACACTCTTTATGTCATGCCCGGAAAACTCGATTTATCTCAAGGGCCGCGTTCTTCCGTCTTATCAAAAAGCAAATTCGATTTGGGTGACAGTGCAGATTTGGCACGGGGAAGCGACACGATCAAACAATCAACTCCCGTCATCCAAGGCTTTGGCCAACTAAAATATAACGGCAATACATCCTCAACAGAGGTATGGGGAGTTTGGGAAAGTTTTTTTGATATTTCAAACTTCAAAGCTCGCGACGGAAAAATAGTTACCCAAAATGATGTAGAGAGATCCAGACGAATTGTAGTATTTGGTTCAAAACCCGCAAAAGATTTATTCGGTGAAAATTCCAATGTGATTGGAAAGCAAATCACACTAAATGGAGTAAGATTCGAGATCGCAGGCATCCTCGAATCAAAAGGAGGAGGCGGAGGTCTGGGAAGTGCGGATGATTTTGTGGCGATTCCTCTTACAGTTGCCCAACGGCAGTTTGATGAAAATCGACCTACTATGTTACTTGCTCAAGCAATAGATCAGGAAAGTGTTGTTTTAGCCGTACGGGATGCCAAAAGGATTTTGTCAAAAAGACTCAAAGAAGATGACTTTAGCGTGATTGAACAAACTCAACTTCTTGACACCATTAGTTCTTTTTTGGGTGTGGTCACTGCAGCGCTGGGGGGAATTGCTTCAATTTCATTGCTTGTAGGTGGAATCGGAATCATGAATATTATGTTAGTTTCTGTCACGGAACGTACCCGCGAAATAGGTTTGAGAAAAGCAGTCGGTGCCACGCCGTCTGCAATTTTAATTCAATTTTTAATTGAAGCTATTATTTTGAGTTTGGTGGGAGGAGGAATTGGGATTGGACTCGGTGCGTTGGGATCAATGTTATTAAATAATTTTATTCAAACGTCAGTCACCTGGTGGTCTGTCGCTCTTGCGTTTGGCTTTTCAGCCCTGGTAGGAATAATTTTCGGCGTAGCTCCTGCTATTCGCGCCGCACGTTTGGATCCGATTGAAGCCTTAAGATATGAGTAAGCATCACTGAACCCCGACAAAGTCGGGGTTCAGCCACACGCAAAGGGTGCGTATCATTTACTCTTCACGGTAAGCTTTTTGGGTTGACTCTTTGGTGATTTCGCAAATTTGACTTTGACCACTCCGTTCTTACTGGTAACCTCTGGTTCAACATTAACATCGATATCTCCAGGTACTGCAACCCGGTATGAATACGATTGCATGGACTTGCGGTAATATTTTTTCTTTTTATTTTCTTCTTCTTGGGCAGCCTGGCCTTTGATCCATAAGATGCCTTTATCATAAGTCACTTCTATGTCATCTGGATCAAGACCGGGAACTGCAGCTTCAACAAAAATATTTTTTTCATCTTCGGAAAGTGATAAACCATTTGGCCAACTGGCTACCATTCCCCAATCTTCATCTTCATCAAAATCCAGCATGTTGGAAAGTCGCGGGAATCTCCAAAATGTTCCAGGAACTAAATCTATCATAATCATTCACCTCCTACTTTATAAGGTAAAATAATTTATTACTAGCACTCTTATATCATGAGTGCTAAATATTTGTCAAGACCTTTATTTAGAATTGTTTTAGTGTAAATATCGGAGAATAATAAAAAGCTGTATTTAAAAATACAAACAAAGATAATAAAAAAGTCCCCTATAGCCAACTTGCTTGATTTTGTGAGGCCATAACTTCTTCTAGACTGATCCGCCTTTGGCGGATACAGTAAGAAGGGTATACAAGCTATAAAAGAAAAGTATGTATTTTTTAATTTCCGGAGGGGGTTGAAATGGGAGTTTGCGGTAATGAGAAGTCTTTTACTTTTGAAACTTCGGTAATCGTTGAATTATTTGAATCCCATAAACCTCGCACTCTAATTCGATGTCCTACCGCAATATCGGCAAAACTCATCCCCTGTTCTCGGCGATTGACATATTTAGTACTGGAATCAACAGTTATAGATTGGGTACTGCGTCTAAGCGTATCCATAGTAAAACCTGTATCGGTTTCACCTGTCACAGTACCAAAAAATATACCGTGGCGTTTCTGAATTGAAATGTTGCGGATAAAACGAGCTTTTGCTGTGGTTTTAGCATCATCTGACCATGCTCCAATTATATTTAATTTATCTCCCACATTAAATTCAGCCACCTCACTCTTCCCCCAATATTTGCGGTGAAATTGTGTCTTGTCATCTGTTGTAACTGTGTAACTTTTGCCGTCTTTGATTACGGTCAATGTGCTTCCGTTTATCGAAGTTAGTTCTCCACTGCCGATTGCGATCCTCCCGCTTCGAAGTAATCTAAACGCTGCAGATATTGAGGCTCCGTTTTCTCGCAGTTCCTGACGCACATCTTGACGCAGCTCTTGAGCCTCATTCCGTAATTCCTGAACCTGGTTACGCAAAGTTTCAGCAGCCACAGCAGAAACATGAGTAAATAAAAATATAACTATAATTGTAATAGTAATCAGATGCTGCATATATGTTTTTGTATTATCCTTCGTAATAAATCATCAAGTCAACCTCATCGAAATTACCATTTTCATCATTGGCTCCTACAATTAAATAGTTCTCACCTTCTTCAAGGGTATATGAAACAGAAAAATTACCGCGGCTATCGGCTTTGGCATCATTTTCATTCACAAAAACGTCCGCACCTGAAGTAGTTGTTCCGGTAATTTTAATAATTTTGGATGGGGAAGTTGTTCCGTTTTGGGGAGAAGTGATTTTGAAGGTAAAGACATCGTTTTTCATTGCTGTATCAGTGTTACCAATTTCTGTTTCGGGTGTGAATTCGTTTTCGACAGTGACTTTTTGAGGTTGTTGTTCGGCTAGTTTTTTGGCGTTTTTGGATTTCGGATAAAGAACCAGTAACGTTAATACAATTACTACAGCTATAATTGCATAAGGAACCCAGTTTGTTTTTTGAGTCTGTTCATTCATGACAATTCGAGATTCATAGAGTAGCATATTAATAACAATTGGACAAGAGTTTCTGCAAATTCAGGCTCATGATATAGCCTACATACTTGAAATTGTTCCGGCCATATACCCCTCTAAGCTGCTATTGCAGCCTAACAGGCTTGCAAACCAGCGTAAGACGGGTATACAATAGTGCCCATGAAAAAAGCAGGCATCGTTCTTCTTGTTGGCCGGCCAAGTGTGGGAAAATCAACGCTCTTAAATAATTTATTGGGACGTAAAGTTGCGATTACATCACCCAAACCCCAAACTACCAGATTCCCTATTCAAGCAGTTTTTGAAGACGAACGGGGTCAAGTCGTATTTGTAGATACCCCTGGAATCATGGGTAAAGTGGACGATTTACTATCGCGGAGCATCAATTCAATTTCAGAAAAAGCGATTACAGAGGAAGCTGATCTCGTCCTTTATCTTATTGATCACAATCGTCCGCGTGATCATGAGGAAAATAGAGTTCTTGGGATTATCCGTAAAACCAAAAGTCCGAAACTTTTAGTTGTTAATAAAATAGATCGAAAACGCGCCGATTACAGTGCAGATTATGCATTTTATGAACGTGAATTTTCTGATCTGATTAAAGTGTCAGCTCTTAAACGATCAAATTTCAATATATTGCTAAATAAAATATTTGCCTATCTACCTACACGAGAACCCCTCGTTGCCACAAGTCAACTTGTACAACCAGCTCTTAATCTCGACAGTAAGTTGTTTATTGCCGAAATAATCAGAGAGAAAGTATTTTTAAACATGCGGGAAGAAGTTCCTTATACTGTCACCACAAAAGTTGATCAGGTTGAAGAAAGATCGGATGGCACACTCTATATCAAGGGAGAGATCATCACAACCGCTGACAGATATAAAGTGATGCTCATTGGCCACAATGGGGTCATGATAAAAGAAATTGGCATGGCAGTCCGCAAAGAACTGGAAACAGCTTCAGGCAAAAAAGTTTATGTCGATTTGAACGTTGTCGTGAATCCCCGTTGGCAGGAAGAATAAATAATCTTAATTAGGATATACGTTGACATACCAGTTAGTATTACCTCTTTTAATATGTTTAATGAGCTGGGTTTTGAATTTTCTTGAAACATCAGATAATCGAACAATTTTTTTGCCGAGAAGAATTTTTGGATCTACGTAGCGATTTTTTGTTTTGACTGAAAGATGATGATGCTCCCGAGTCGCCGACTCTAACCGAAATGATGGCGTTAAATATCCTAGTTTTTTATGAATATAAGCATCCCCTTTACTCTTAAGTATACCTAACACAGTCACATCATCAGTAAACAGATCTTCATTAGTTAAAATCTTTTTATCAAGGGCATGTCTGATTGCTTGAGCCAATAGTTCATACAAAGCTATTTCGCGAGGATCAGCCCAAACTCTCCTGTCAAAATCCAGATAGTCGCGTGCAAAAGCTTCAGCGCTGTATTGATCTTTGAATATAAATTCTCCGCGGTGAACGATAAGTCCAGCTAATTTTGCTGCAATACCTTCCAAATCTCCTTTCCAAGAAAAAAAATCGCGGAAAGTGTAATCAATCCGATCAGCGCACAAGTCAGGAATATCGCGCTCAAGTAAGGAAAAATTTTCAGGATGCGCGACAGTCACAGGAATTTTGTATTTTTTGAGGATAAATTTGATTTCTGAGTTATTAATCACGCTTTCGTGAAATAATTCGTGATAGTTGTGATGCGGATTCGCAAATACAAAGTCTACTACATGTGAAAATGCTGTATGTGGCAAGTCATGAAGGAGTCCGGCAACTTGTTCTGTTAATTCTGCACCAAACATTCTAAGGAGCAACATAACCCCAATGCTGTGTTCGTAACGCGTAACATCTTTCCAGGGAAAAAGGTATTGAGATGCGCCAGCTTGATTGATACGTTTCAACCTTTTAAATGGAACTGATTCGATCAGTTCCAGAATCACCGGCTCACGAATTTGTTGCAGTCCGTAAACCCTGTCATGAACGACCATGTACTTTTTTTCCTTTCTTATGGTATACGGCCAACATTTTATGTAACTCTTTTTTTAATTCTTCCCCAATTAGTGCAATTTCATAGGTTATGTCTTGACTTACTCGCTCACTTAAATAAGTGAGGTGTCGTACATCCTGTGGAGCATTATATAAGCGTGTGAGAAATTCTTCATGATCAGTCTGGGGTAGAAGCTCGAGGATTCGCGTGATTATTTTTTGATGAGCAATTTCATCTATCAACCGCCGGACGTTTGCTTTTTCATGATCTTCCATAATCAAAATATCAACTTCAATAAATAAATCGTCGATCATTATCAAATGATCGTAGAAAATTTTACTCATAGTTCACTCTCTTTTGGTAGTAATGCTTCTCCTAATGATATTTTGCCTCCTGGATCGTCAAGATACAAGACTAATACATCACCTTTGGTTTTGCCTGGATAAATCCCAAGCCCTGCCATAACTTCAGGTGAACCGCCAAATACTTTTCCGGTTGACTGGCCTGGACCTGAATCACCTAAAACTGCAACCACTGCACGCCCATTATCCGGGTTCAACACCAAAAATTTACGGAATTTATACCAGGGTTTCAGTGAATCCCAATTGCTTTTCCACCCGGGTATAAGAAAAGTTTGTAGCACGATATAATACTTTTCTTCAACCCTCATTTGTGCAGATGTTTTACCCGGTTCAGCGAAATATCCAAATGCGCCTCTTGCAGGAGCCATCCCTGTATTTAAAAAAACGTCGTGATCAGACAATTGGTCACCTTCGTAACGAATTAAATGTTGTTCAAGTCCCATGCTGCCGAAATAAGCAGGTAATCGCTGTTGATCCAGTTCAAACACAGCTGATATACCATATAATTTATGAATATGCATTGCAATTGTGGCCTCATATTCGGCAGATGTAGGCGATTTCTTCAGGACAAACAGCTCATTCAAAAAAACAGAAAGATCGATTCTTCTTTCAACTATGGGTAACTTACTTACTTCACCTAACTGAGGTGAAGCTAGAACGAGAGCGCTTCCCAACGTGGCCCCGGTCATGGCTTTCAGAGAGCGCATACGCAACTCATCAATATTCAGACCGCGTTTTTTTAACCACGCATGAGCCTGTTGGTGTTTTGTTGCAAATGCTTCTTTAGCTTTATTTTTGTGCTCAGTAAGCTGGATAAGAAGTGGGTGGATATGGGCAGATTGACTCATAAGAATCTATTTGTACTCCAGACGTCTGATTACTTCAGTTTTACCCAATATTTCACAGGATTCCAAGATCGGTGGACCTACAGTTTTGCCAGTAATTGCAACTCTTAACTCCATAAATAGATTCCTAGGCTTTATGCCTTCTTTTTCTGCAATTAATCTCACTTTTTTTTCCAAATCATCTTTATTCCAGGTTGTACCTTTAAAACTATCAGCTAATATTTTCACCCAAGAGATATTTAGTGGTCGTTCTAATTCTTGTGGGCGGGAAAAGAAAAAAGCCGACATCTCATCAAACTCTCTCCATGCATGAATACGGGGAGCAACCAATGGCCAAATTTTTTCAATGAAATTGTTAAAATCTGTTTTATCTTTATACACGCTTAATTCCTTTAACTTACTGACAGCATCGGTTATTGGTATTTGCATCAGATATTGTTTATTGAACCATTTGAGTTTTACCACATCAAAAACAGGTGCAGTGGTTTTGATACTTGCCAAATCAAAATATTTGATCATGTCTTTTATACTAAATAAATCGCGACCATCAGGCATACTCCAAGTAAGTGTACCTAAATAATTTAGAATCGCTTCAGGTAATAATCCTTCACTGCGATACCATGATACCCAAACAGGATTTTTACGTTTAGAAAGTTTTGATTTATCGGGATTCCGTAGTAACGGCAGATGAGCAAACTGAGGCAACTCCCAACCAAGCGATCGGTATAACAAAATGTGTTTAGGAGTTGATGAAATCCACTCTTCACCTCTTATAATGTGACTTATATCCATCAGATGATCGTCAACGACTACCGCTAAATGATAAGTCGGATATCCATCCGATTTGAGAAGCACTTGATCATCAATAAGTTTGTTTTCAAATTTGATTTCTCCGCGCACCAAATCTGTAAATGCTGTTTCTCCTGTATCTGGCACATCTAATCTTATTACATAAGATTGAGTTTTCGTAAGTTCCAAGGCTTTCTCTTTTGATATAGATTTACACAATCCATCATACATGGGAGGCAAGTGCCGCAGGACTAACTCTTCTCTCATCCTTGTAAGCCGTTGACCTGTACAAAAACAATAATAAGCAACATTTTTTTCTATGAGCTCAAGAGCATGTTTTTTATATATAGGTAATCTCTCTGATTGCCTATAAGGCGCGTATTTACCACCTTTTCTCACATCTTCATCACTCGTGATTCCGACCCAATTTAGAGAATTGAGCATTTTTTCTTCAGCTCCTCTAACAAACCGTTCCCGATCTGTGTCTTCAATACGAACAATAAATTGACCCTTGTTTTTTTTGGCGAACACGTAGTTGAAAAGCGCCATATAAACAGAACCAATGTGAAGATCTTCACCTGTAGGAGATGGAGCAATCCTCGTTCTGACAATCTGCATATACATTGATTCTAGCACGATAGCCACGTATACTCAAAGATATGGCAACGCTCACAGAGACTGCTTATTACGCGAGAAGAATAGTCAACTGGTCAATTGTAGGATTCATCGGGCTAATCGTGTTACGGATTGCATTAGGGTTGACGCTTGATGCAATTGGACGCGCATTTCCTCCTCCTTCACTGAAACCAAATTATGCTTTTGGCAAATTACCTGCTCAAACATTTCCTGCCTCTGCGTCAGCCTCCGGGGAATTAACATTAACGCTGCAAACCATTTCTGGATCATTACCAATTGCTTCAGATGCAGCACGCGTATTTTTCATGCCAAAAAGCAAACCTAATTTTTTGTCGCTTTCCAAATCCCAAACACTTGTAGGCAGAATTGGTTTCACTGATACACCCAGACAAATTGGAGAAACAACTTATCGTTGGATTGATACCAGATACCCATTAAGGTCAGTCGAGGTCGATATCGTGACTAATCATTTTAAAATAAGATATGCATATGAATTTGATTTAGCCTTATTTGCCGAACGTCAAATACCCTCTGAATCAGAAGCCATCCAGGAAACAAGTAATTTTCTTCAAACGCTGGCGCTAAATATCCCAGATTTAGACAAAAGTAAAACTGCTGTGCGATATCTCAAACTCATAGGCAACACGCTTGTACCAACAACCAGTCAGTCTCAGGCGGATGCCGTAACAATTGATTATTTTCGTCGGGCTTATTTTGAAATGAAGGTGCTTGCTGACAAACCTGAAGAGAGTTTAATTTCTATTACGCTCGGTGGCTCAAAACGGTCAGAAAAAAGAATTCTTTCTGCAACTTACAACTATTGGCCAATAGACACACAAACGGTAGGCGTATATGCCTTAAAAACAAGCCGCGCAGCTTGGGAAGAACTCACCCTGGGAAATGCTTACTTTGCCAAACTACCTTCCGCAAAAACACAAATCGCCATCACTAATATTTACTTGGCTTATTACGACAGTGCTAATCCCCAATTGTTTATGCAGCCGATTTACGTATTTGAGGGAGATCCACAATTTGCTGCATATGTCCCTGCTATTACTACGGAATGGACTGAAGTTAGTCAAGGTGAAAATTGAAATGTACGCCAATCAAAATTTGTGAACACCCATTGCAGTATTTTTTCAGTTTCACCAAAACGATCTTCACTTTTAAGAATTATTATGAGAATTTCCCGATCGTTTTGTTTTGCCGTAGTTACCAAAGATTGCCCCGCCATAGCTGTCCAACCAGTTTTCAACCCTGAAACACCGGGTATTTTTCCGATCAATTCATTGACATTTTTTAACGGGTGAAAATGCAAAAACGCGATGTCGGAAACAGTGATCTGTGTTAAGCTTGCAACTTTCCGCAAAGTTGAATTCTGGTGGCCGATCAGACTTAAACGAGCGAGATCTCGGGGAGTTGTATAATGTCCCTCTTCATCAAAACCGATCGGATTGGTAAAATGTGTATTATCTAAATGAAGTTGATTTGCCTTTTTATTCATTTGTGCGACAAATGCAACTATCCCTCCGGGATAATGCTCCGCAAGAGCATATGCTGCATCATTAGCAGAATGCACCAATATGCCATAAAGTAGATTTTCGACTGTAATCTGTTCACCCTTGATCAAACCCATAACTTGACCTTCACTGATGACAGTATTAACTGATACTACGTCATCAAGAGAATACGAATCGAGTACTATTAATGCAGTCATTATTTTTGTCGTTGAGGCAGGAAAAAAACGCAGATCAGGATTTTTTTCATATAGGGTCACTCTGGAGGGAATATCGATAATCACCACTCCCCCTGCCGTAAGTTCCGGTAAAGAAAGTCTCAACATATCTACCGGATAAGGAGCGGGAGTTGGAGGCTTAAGCATTTCTTTAGGTTCATACTTTTCAGTCTGTGAAAGTAGCGAATACACATTTTGCGGTGGTAAAAGTGCCAATAATAAAGCAATTACTCCCACTTGAACAATACCCATAAAAATCGATTGCTTCTCGCGACTTTCATGCTTGTAGATAACTTTATGAGTTTTGGGCATTTTTGTGTGACCTGTTTAGTATGGCAACTCCCAACTCCTTAAGTTGCTGAGGTTGGACCTCGCTTGGAGCGTCCATAACTGAAGTTTGTCCCGAAGCAGACGTAGGAAAGGCCATCATTTCGCGAATACTTGGCTCACCTAAAACCGTAAACAAAAACCGGTCAATTCCCGGAGCTATTCCCCCATGAGGTGGAACTCCATAAGTAAATGCGGTAAGCATATGCTCAAATTGTTGTTTTTGTTTTTCAGAAAAACCAATCAACTCAAATACTTTTTCCTGAACTTTTCGCTCGTGAATTCTTACACTTCCTCCACCCACTTCATATCCGTTAAGAACTAAGTCATGCTGCAATCCACGTACCTTAAGCGGATTACTATCCAACAAAGGAATATCATCTGGATGCGGAGCAGTAAACATATGGTGAGATGGAGCAAATTT
>CAYHKY010000052.1:0-8616 GCA_964357355.1 uncultured Gammaproteobacteria bacterium
TGGTAACTATGACTTTTACTTTATCTCCTTTTTTTACTTTCATTTCCGTGACAGAAAATTTGAATTTGGAAGCGTCAACATTGAAAGTTTTTTGTCCCTCCGCTGCCGCCATCTTCGCTTCAGAGGTATTTGTTGCGTCTTCTCTAAGAGGAGCACTACCTAGAGGTTCATTAGCTTCATTTAAATCAATACCTTCTGATTCAACAGCTGGTTCAGGTTTGGTACTGGTACCCTTCATCAAAAACCAGGCGCCTCCTCCAATGAGGACGACTACTACCAGAGCAATTAGAAATTTATTCATATGAAACATTTTATATCACACCAAAATAAGTTTGTAAACACCTCCGTATGAGTGAATTCAGTATTCTGAAAACTTGTCATTCCCGGCTTGACCGGGAATCTTTTAGTGAAGATCCTCGCTGGAGTTTATCCCGTGCTTTGACACGGGACGAGGATGACATTGGGAAATACTGAACAAACCCCTTCGAATATGCTATATCATGTCACTTATTTCAGTGCTTTTTCTACTTCTCCCAATGTCTTAAATACCCGGTCCGCCTCTCCTACATCCGCATCAGGATAATGCTGATTGGGTATGCAAATGACCGGGATATTGGCACGTTTGGCTGCAGCTACACCGTTGAATGAATCTTCAATAACCACGGCTTCTGATGGCATGATCTCAAGTAATTGCACAGCTTTGAGAAATACATCTGGATACGGCTTGCCTCTATCAACTTCTTCACTGGTAACTGCTTTTTCAAAAAAATCTTTCAGTTTGGGAAATTTGGTAAATACCAACCGGACATAATTCCGGTCACCGCTGGTCGCTAGAGCCAGGCGCAATCCCCTTTTTTTGAGTTTTTCAAGAAGAGGCAAGCTATCGGGAAATAACCGAAGATCAGTTTTTACCAGATCAAAATATATTTGCTGCCGTTTCCGGTACAGTTCTTCAATTGAACCCGGAAGCTCAAAAATATCTTTGTAATCCCGTAAAATGTCAATGATCCGCATACCCTCCCTGCCTGATGTAGGTTTGGCATAAATTTTACCAAACGATTCGATGAACAACCGGTTAGCCTCAAGCTGCAATGGCGTCGAGTCAACCAATAATCCGTCAAGGTCAAAAATTATTGCTTTCAGCATAAATCTATTTTAATACATTTACCCCAAATACTTCACCAGCCTGATATATTTGCTCTTTTCCCGCTTTGATTACTGTCACATTACCCATTCCCATCACCTCAACCTGTTTGTTAAGAAAATCAAAATTTGCTGCGGTATTCTCATCGATGCCCAGAATAACTGTTTCACCGGGTAATAATACTTGTAACTTTTTAAACCGCTCAACTCCCATCCAACACCTCGTAGTGTCAAAATCCTCCCCTTCGTGGTTATTCCAGTGAGGAATTATAGCCAGATTGAGACCGTACATCGAAAATAAATCGAGGCCTTGGAGCCAAAAAAGATCAAGACCTGCCTTAAATATTTCGTAAACAGGCAGCGAAAATCTACCCATCGCTACAGCAGTTGCTGATCCCAAGCATAAAATAGTACCAGCTTGGTGGGCTGCTTTCATTTTCTCCAATGCCCGCGAGTCGGCAAGATGAGTAACTACATAGCTGGGACTTCCTGCGCCGGCATAAAGATAATCCTGATCATTAATCACATCGACGATATCCGGATCGTCAGTTGAATAAATACCCACTTTTCTCCATGCGCGAATACGGGTAATTTCGGGTTTCATATTTTGCAAACCCTTTTGAAAAAATTCCTGTATTCTGGCCGGCCAGGCATGAATTGCGTTAACTTCAAACCCGGTGGGGGTTTCGAGTATCCCAATTTTAATGGGGACAGTGTACCCAGACTTTTCCAATATTTCCTCGTGGATTTTTCTGCCGGTCGGAGACATCTCGCCTGATCCGAAAAGTATGATATTACCCGGTTTTTTTCTGGAAAAATTCAAGTTCCGTTTTTTTTTACGCGGGGACCGGTAGGTAAATCTTCCAAAATAAAACCCAGGTCCTCAATTTGCTTTCGAACTGAATCGGCTTTGGCAAACTCCTGCTGTTTTCGAAATTTCTCCCGAACACTAAGCAGCTCGGCGACTTCTGCCGGAACATCCGGCGCGCGCGCTTCTTCACCTGTAACGCCCACAAGTCCCAAACCCAGAATTTCATCACAAATCATGACGATATCGTATTTATCCCCCGGGGGGATATTTGATTTGATTACTTCCCAAACCACGGCGAGACCCTGCGCGGTATTCAGATCCAACCGAATGACATCCTTGAACCGTTTTCTCAGAAAGTTGACTTTGTCGAGCTTTTCATCTGAAAGTGAGGAACGCTCCCCTTGCTGCATCTGCTGCCGGATAACTCCGATTTGTTCCCGCAAAGATTTAAGCGCAGTTTGAGCTGCAGCGAGCGCAACCCAAGTGAAATTGGCTTCCTGGCGGTAATGTGTCTGCAAAAAGAGATACCTAAGCGATAACGGATCAAATTGGTGATTAGTGACATCTTCTAGTGTGTAGTAATTACCTTTTGATTTACTCATTTTTTCTCCGTCTATGAGTAAAAAGTTGTGATGGATCCAATATTTCACAAATGGTTTGCCGGTTGAGGCTTCGCTTTGAGCAATCTCATTGGGATGATGTATCGGGATATGATCAATCCCTCCGGTATGGATATCAAATGAATCACCCAGGTATTTCATGCTCATAGCTGAACATTCGATGTGCCAACCGGGAAATCCTAGTCCCCAAGGAGATTCCCATTCCATATCCCGCTTGATACCTGTTGGCGAAAATTTCCAGACTGCAAAATCAGTCGGATGTTTTTTTCCAGGCACTACGTCAACCCTGGCAACCGGCTTTTGACCTTCGGCGTTGATTCTTGATAATTTACCGTAATCCGCAAATTTTGAGGTATCAAAATAAATGCCGTCAGCAATTTTGTAAACAAATCCTTTTGATTCGAGATTTTGAATGAGTTCAATTTGGTCTTTTATGTGTTCTGTTGCCCGGCAAACTATATTCGGGCGTTTTATATTGACCGCATCCATGGTTCTGAAAAATTGCTCTTCATAAAATTTGGCTACTTCCCAAGCAGTTTTTCCTTCCCTACGTGCGCCTTTCTCCAATTTATCCTCACCGGTATCGCTATCTGATACCAGATGTCCGACATCTGTTATATTCATGACATGAGTCACATTGTAGTTCAGATATCGAAGTAATCGCACCAATACGTCATCAAATATATATTTTCGCACGTGTCCTACATGAGCATAGTCATACACTGTCGGACCGCATGCATACATCCCCACTTTCTTATCATTCAGCGGCACGAAATCCTCGATCTCCCGGGACATGGTATTGTAAAGCCTGATGGTATTTTTGGTTTGCATATTACTGAGATTTCACATTCTTTCCAACTTCACCGCCAAATTGTTTGGACTTAATACCAAATAGATTGCCTCTTTTGGCCTTCGTTGCCATTGGTTGCAATACTGCTTTGGCCTGTTTTTTTTCTTCCTCAATTTCCAGTTTCTTTTTTTCCAGTTCTTCAAGTTCCATTTGTTCCTTGGGAGTTTTGACACCCGCCGGCTCTTGGGGATTTAAAAACCTTTGAATAAGTTGCCGGGCTTGGGCAAGTTCACGTTGTTTGGCTATCTCATCCTGCCTGGCTAAGTGGTTGATATTTGCTGAAACCGGATCCTGCGCGTTTGCAGCTTTTTGCCCCGGCTGGGCGCCACCTGTACCTTTTGCAGCTGCTTCATTCGTACTTCCAGTGTCCAGTCCAGTCAAAACTCCCGGAAGTTTCGCAATATCTGTAGCAACCTGCTTACCAAGTTGACCCAATTGTTCTCCAATTCCTTTGGCAATTCCGTCTCCCATAAGATAAATATACCACAGACAATGAATATTTTATGGAGTTTAGACAAATCCCATCCGGATTTTGGCTTCTTCGTTCATTTTTTCCGGGCTCCAGGGTGGTTCAAATGTGAGATCTACATCGACATCTGTAACTCCTTTTAATTCACGAAGTGCACTTTTGATTGGCTCTGACATCAGAGAAAAAAGCGGGCAGCCAATTGTCGTCAATGTCATCGTCACCGTGACTTTTCCTGAATCGTCAATTTTTACTCCGTAAATTAATCCCAAATCCACGATGGAAATCCCCAATTCCGGATCCGGGATGGTCTTGAGTTTTAAGAACATTTCCTTTTTTGTCGGCATGTTTGAAGTATTATACGTGATCCGGTATAATAGCTCTACTTTTATTACAGGCGGACGCCTGTTTTTTTATTTTCTGTTTATGACAGTTGAACATCATGACGATCCCACAAGATATAGAGTCAAGGGTTGGGTATATAAACCAGATACAGATCAAGAAAAATTGTTAGTCCCTGCAGCCTATAAAGCATTGATTCGGGCATATGCTGATATTTATGAACATGCACAATTCATTGAAGATTTAGATAAGTCTTGGGTGGTCGGACCATTTGTCAATGAAGCAACTGCGACCATATTTGAACATAAGGTTAAAAAATTGGCAGAACAGGCTTCAAGTGCTGACGTAATTAGGCCAAAACATCGTGATCCAGCTGTTAGACATCAAGTTCATGCTAGAAAACATCAAGGCAGAAAATAATTTGCACCTCCACTTCGGGAGTGGAAGTGAAGCTGCACATCGGGTATGAATTTATTTAAAACTCCCTTCTCCCCTCCAGTGCCCGGCTCAAGGTCAACTCATCCGCATATTCAAGATCTCCGCCAACCGGAAGTCCATGGGCTAACCTGGTAATCTTCAAGGTTGCAAGTTGTGGGCTTGCACTGAGTGAAGTCGAAGTGTTGTGGGTGGTGAGTCCTCTTAGTTGCTTCGTGATGTACATGGCGGTTGCTTCACCCTCCATGTTGGGATTGGTCGCTAAGATTATTTCTAAATCTGCAGCGGAACCGGATTTATAAAATTTGACGCGCTTAATCAACTCAGCAATTCTGATTTCTTCAGGGCCAATATTTTGCAACGGATTGATCGCACCGTGAAGGACATGATATACCCCATGATGTTTATCTGTGCGCTCAAGGGAAAGTATATCTATCGGTTGCTCCACCACGCAAATTATGGACTTATCCCTAGAGGGACTGGCACAAATCACGCAGGGGTCAGTTTCGCTGACATTAAAACAGACGTTGCATTCAACCGTATTTTTTTTGAGGTTTATGAGGGCTTCGGCAAATCCTTCTAAGTAAGTTTGCGGAACATGGAGTAGATAAAAAGTCAGCCGTTGGGCGGACTTGGGTCCGATCCCGGGCAACCTTTCAAATGATTCAATCAATTTGGAAACCGGTCTGGGAAGAGATAACATTGGCTCATTTTATCACAATAACTCACCCATTCCCCTTTTATTATTTTAAGGGGAGTAGGAAATGTTAACTCATTTTTTTGATCTGTGCAGCCAAAAGAGGGGCGATGCTTACAATTGACAATTTTGCAAACCGATAAGCCTCCGGTAATTGAATCGAATCTGAAACGTATACATGATCGAGCGGACTATTGACTAATATTTCCCTCGTTCCTTCAACAAAATCCGCATGTGTCACACAAGCAATCACCTTCTTGGCTCTCTGTTCTTTGAGAGCATAGGCGGCTTTTACCAGCGTTGACCCTGAAGTCACCACATCATCAATTAGTACGGCCGTTTTACCTGACACATCTCCTACAAGACTCAGGTGTTCCAGAGTATGCAGTTTCTCAAGATTCCGTTTTTTGGCCATGTAAGTTAGCGGTACATCCAACATTTCCGCAAATTTTTGCGCTCGTTTGGCAGCTCCCGCATCCGGAGCCACTACTACCAAATCTTCGGATAATTCCCGGAGTTTTTCTACAAAAACTGCTGCACCATAAAGATGCACCACCGGCCGCTTAAAAAAGCCTGCCACCATCTCGCTATGCAGATCAACCACTACAATTTTCTCAAACTCGACTGCCTCAATAAGTCTGGCCATGACGCGTGCAGAGACTCCTTCACCTTCCCGGTGTGCTTTGTCCTGACGTGCATAACCAAAGTAAGGAACCACGGCAATCATCTTCCCGGCATCATTGGTCTTTAAGGCGTCGCCAATCAAACAAAGTTCAACCAGCTGGGAATCAACCGGATTTGAAAGCGTCGCAATCACATAAACTGTTTTGTCAGTAACTTTTTCCTCAATGCGTACTCTTTTTTCTGAATCGGCAAAAGTCACAATCTCAAGTTTACCCAAATGGTAATTCAGTTCTTTGGTGATTTGAACCGCCAAGTGACGATTGTTACTTCCGGAAAATAAAAGATAATTTTTCATGTAGACGTAAAATACCGGGCCAACTTTTCTAACCCTTTTTCTAATACCGCATCATCAACAGCGTAGGAAATGCGGAAATGCCTCTCACCGACTTTGCCAAAAGCTGCACCAGGGACGACAGCCACACCTGTTTTTTGCAAAATATCTTCGCTTAATATTATTGAAGAGATAGCGTTTTTGTATTTGGGAAAAATATAATATGCTCCCAATGGTTTTGCATAAGTTAGTTTATCACCCAAAGTATCCAGTTTATTACAAATCACGTCGCGCCTAATTTGCAATATACGCCTATATTCCGCAACAATTTCCTGCGACCCGGTGATAGCAGCCAGCGCCGCTCGTTGGGATATTTTGGCCACACATCCCACCAACGCATCATGAGTTTTGGCGATCAATTTAATCGTCTCCGGCCGGGTTACTATATATCCAACTCTCCAGCCTGTCATGGCGTATTCTTTGGAAAATGAGCGGATTGTTATGAGACGTTCGCACTTGTCAAAAAATGAAAGTAAACTTATAAACGGAGTGTCATAAGTCAAAAATGAATATGTTTCATCAAATACCAGCCAAAAACCATAAGTATTTGAAAGAAAAACTAATTTGGCTAGTTCATCCTCAGCTAACACGGCACCTGTCGGATTGCTCGGATTGGTGATGATTAATGTTTTTAAACCTTTTTTTGCCTCTGCTTCAATTTTTGGTAAATCTAATTTCCAAACGCCTTCTTCCCTGTAAGGAATTTCGACAATGGTGCCTTTTGCCAGCATCACGACCGGAAAGTGATTGCAATAATCAGGTGTGACAATTCCGACTCTAGCACCAGTTTCAATTAATGACAGAATACTTGAGGCCACCGCTTCCATAGCGCCTACTGTAATCAACGTATGACCAATGGTAAAAGGGAATTTGTACTCTATGGTAAATTTATCTGCAATAGCTTGACGCAATGCTTCAAACCCCAAAAAATTCGGGTAAACACCGATGTCTTTTTCGTTTAATGCCTCGCGGGCTGCCTGTCTGATGTGTTCTGCGGTGGGAAATGAAGGTATCCCCTGACCAAAGTTGACGCCTTTCAACTCTTTTACCCTGATGGAAAGTGTTTTGATGATTGACTCAGGTAATCCGTCGGCAAACATGAATAATATTGTAACACAAGGAAATTATCAATTTGGGAATACCTTCAGATCTCAATATTATTACGTGAAATCTCAAATTTACTCTCTACGTGAGGCCTGTCGAAAACTTCATAAGCACTCCCGTTCCTAACCCAAATTTCCTGAAACCGATCTTCGCCACCTGTCGAACCCGGCGCATAAACCAATTCTCCGTCAGCTACGTGATATGCCTGGTCGGCAACGGTTGCGACGTGTGTTACCCCATTTAAGGTAATGCGGATTTTATCACCTGATTTGTAATTCAATTTTGAGATGCGGTTAGTAGTTTTTAAATTACCATACCCATCTATAAAGCCAAGAATATTTTCAGGTTCATCCGGGATAGTTCCAAACGGTATAACCTCACCCTGATATTTTTTATCCCCCTTTACGAGTCCGATCACAGCATCTGGATAGTTATCTCGGGATCTGAATTGTGTGCCTACATTGGACACATTTACCAACCGGAAATTTTTCATTCGTTTTTTGAGAAAAGAAAATGCATAACCGTAATGGACTGCAATTACATATACTCCATTTTCAAGAATAGTATAGGCTAAATGACCGAATTTCCCTTTATATGTCATATCTTCATGTTCACCGGCTTTTTTTCGCGGAGCGGTATTTGAATATATAACCAGACCCCCAAATGCGTTGACTGTTGCCAGCTGTGCAATCCACAGTCCAGTTGCAATTGTGGAAAATTTCGGTACCGCTACGGGATTGATTTGGGACTGGGGAGCCAAGAATTTTAACCTTTGCGTAACTTCCGCAAAAGCAGGATCCCCTTTTCCATAATCGGCGACAAGTTGGATAAACAAATTCATTATTATAAATTTCTTATTGGTCCAGTGCTTATATCTACATTCGGATATTTTTGACGAAACAATCTGCTTAATAAGTACTCGCACCCCAACCTGTCCCTGGCTTGAACCCTATTTTCTCCAGTATTAACCGTTAATGTCGCATAAACTTCTTCGGGAATTACAAAAGCTCCTAATATTTCCCGATCTCTTTTAATTGCCACCGCAACCGGGATTCGCCTGCCTGCAAATTTCTCACCCGATTGCCCTACGCCTTCAAGCTGTTCAAAACTCAATAACCCGACCCTCACAACAG
>CAYHKY010000052.1:8626-11525 GCA_964357355.1 uncultured Gammaproteobacteria bacterium
CGAATAATAAAATGTCGGGAACAAATTCCGCTGTTGGTTCAAATAAAGCGTCTACAACTTTTCTGTAACCGAATCTAGTTTCAGCAGGCGACATATTTATTTTACGTCCCTTCTTGCCAGGACGTAAGATATTTCTTTTGCTCACGGGTCAACTTCTCAAGTCCCATACCCATAGCTTTTAATTTGATACTTGCAACAAGTTTATCCAGTTTTTCCGGCAACCTGTAAACTTTGTTTTTAAGCATTCCTTTATTCTTAACAAAATACTCTGCGGCTAGAGCTTGATTTGCAAAACTCATATCCATAACCTCAGCCGGATGTCCCTCCGCAGCTACAAGGTTTATCAATCTTCCCTCTCCTAATAGATAAATCTTTTTATTATTTGTAAGTATGTACTCCATTACAAATGGCCGGACAACTCTGCTTGATTTTTTAATTTTCTCTAATCCTTCGGTATCAACTTCAACATTAAAATGACCTGTATTCGCCAAAATTACTCCATCTTTCATTGATAAAATGTGCTTTACGTTAATGACTTTTTTATTACCTGTGACGGTCACAAATATATCCCCCAATTTGGCAGCCTGGGGCATTGTCATTACTCTGAATCCATCCATAGCTGCATCAAGTGCTTTCACCGGATCCACTTCGACGATTGTGACATTTGCCCCCATTCCTCTGGCCCGCGATCCCAAACCTTTCCCGCCAAACCCATATCCCACTACTACAAATCTTTTTCCAGCTAGAAGCGTATTTGTGGCTCTGAGAATTCCGTCTAAAGTAGACTGGCCAATGCCGTATCTATTGTCGAACATGTGTTTTGTATCGCTGTCATTACAGGCAATTGCAGGTACCTGAAGTGCTTTGTCTTTTTCCATTGCTCTTAATCTGATGACTCCTGTTGTTGTTTCTTCAGATGAGCCAATCACTCCCCTAAGTTGATTTTTTCTTTTTGTGTGCAGTTGGGTTACCAAATCTCCACCATCATCCATCGTAATCTGTGGCTGGAAATCAAGCGCGGCTTTTATATGTTTATAATAGGTTTGGCTATCTTCGCCTTTTATTGCAAATACCGGAATTGCAAAATCATTTACAAGTGACGCAGCAACGTCATCTTGTGTTGAAAGGGGGTTACAAGCACAAATAACAACTTTTGCTCCTCCGGCAATCAATGTCAAAGCTAAATTAGCAGTTTCACTTGTTACATGAAGACACGCAGCAATAGTAATTCCATTAAGGGGTTTTTCTTTTTTGAACCTGTCTTTAATTCGTCGTAAAACGGGCATTTGAATTTGGGCCCATTCAATTTTTAATTTACCGGATGAAGAAAGTCTGAGGTCTTTCACATCATGGGGTATTGTTTTTGACATAAATTTGTGTTGGATTATTAAACTAAAGGCAAATACATATAGACATGTCCGATATACTGATCTTTATAACAGATTGCGCCGGGAATTTCACCTGCTCTAATAAATCCCAAACTCTCATAAATTGCAATCGCGCGCAGATTGTTCGCAAATGCGGTTAACGTAAGCAATTTTAATCCCATCCGTTTTCCCTCCTCGATAAGAGTTTTTAATATTTCCTTCCCAATTCCCTGACCACGCCAATCTTTGGCAACACTTATCGCAATTTCACCGACGTGAAGTTGGCGCTTCCTAGATTTAGTAACCCTTCTTACTTCAGCATTGGCAACTAATTTATTATCGGAAAATGCAAAAATTTGCATCCGGTTACCTGTTTCCACTTCTCGAATCCATATTTCAAGATATTCCTCTTCTATTTCACGGGACAAAACTTCTCCCGACAAAACGACAAACGTATCTTCCTGGGAAAGTTGATTGGCATAAATCACCAGCTCATCAACATCTTGGGAAATAGGAGTCCTAAATACCACAGTATTTCCTTTTGCGGTGAGTATTGATTTAAGTACTTTTCCGGATTTCATAATTGTATGGGAGTACCGAAGTTTTCTTTGTAACGGTCCGAAAATTCTTTTTTTGAAAATGTATGCGTCTGGGTCCCATACTTTTCCACGGTATAAACAGCAGCCATGGCTCCCATTTTGCCACAAACAGTCAAATCAAATCCGCGCAAAAATCCGGTTAAAAACCCGGCGCGGTACGCATCTCCCGCACCCGTAGGATCAACTACATTTTTTGGAGTGGCAGCTTTGATTTCGAATTTCTTCTTTCCAGATTCAATAATTGACCCTTGATGCGCTCTTGTGGTAACAACAACCGGTACTAGTCCAACCAATTTTTCATGAGTTATTTTTAATTTTTTTTCAATGAGGGCAACTTCATAATCATTTCCCATAAATATAGCTGCTTGAGCTAAACCTTCATACAGTTCCTGGGTACTGAAATTGTCAATTTGAAATGCCGGATCGTAAAGATATGGTAACTGTTTTTTATGACATTCCCTGACGTGACGTACCATTGCTGATGGCGTATTTGGGGCAATTATCACAAATCCCACCGGCTCATTTATGTCAAAAATGGAAAGTTGGTCATTGAATTTGGACGCACCGGAATAAAATGAACCAATCTGGTTATCGTCCAAATCCGTAACTCCAAAATACGCCCCGGTGCCAACTTTGGGTAAAACTTGAATAAAGTCCGTACGAATGCGATTTTTAGTCAACCACTTTTTGTACTCGCCGAAATCATGACCCGCAGCAGTTACCATAAATGGATCGTTACCCAGAAGTTTCAAAGTATAGGCAATATTTCCGACAGTTCCACCGAACTGTTTGTTCAAACGGTCTACCAAAAAAGACAGGGAAAGATTGTGGATTTTATCAGGCATGATGCGGTCAACAAAGCGCCCATGAAAATCCATGACGTAGTCGTAAGCTAAAGATCCGCTGACAATGACATTCATGCATGAATAATAC
>CAYHKY010000053.1:0-11350 GCA_964357355.1 uncultured Gammaproteobacteria bacterium
CTGAGATTGTTGTAGGGTTCAATACCCTGCCAGCTCTGCTGCAGGGTTATTTATTAAATGACTTTTAAAGCACTTTTGTCCAACAATCTCAAGGCAGGTTTTTTACTTAGCTTAGTAGCTGTCATCCTCATGTTTGTAAAAGGATTTGTTCTGGTAGCTGCTATTATTGGAGTATTTGGGTTCATTAAAAGTAAAAGGGCCATACAAGAAGGAAAGCTACTGGGAATTGTCGGAGGATTTTTAAGTATTTTACCTTTACTTTATCTACTAGTAGTACTTTTCGTTTTGGGATACACACTAACATCTAATTAAAGTTGTTTTGATTGAGTTATTTTTTCTCGACATAGTTTTCCGAAGGACTCGTTTTCAAGTGGACACCCAGAGACAACTAAAGTCTGAAAAGCAAAAACGGCTTTTCTACATAAAGATGACAGATTCTTTCTTTTCAAGTTGTCACAAATATTGCTGTCTCTTTTATTCATCGCGATTTCAACTAAACATTCTTCACTGTCGTAACAGAGCGAATAGTCATTTCTTCTGATAGCTATTGCATTAATACAATGAGTTGAAAAAAGATACTTATCAGTAATACCCTTAACCAATTGTGTACATGAAACACTTTCTTGAAAAGCAAGTATTTCGGCTTTACATCTAACTTGTTCCTTAAGTTCTAACTTTTTATCATCACATAAAGAAATGTTTCTTGCGGAAACTATTTGGTTATAATAAGTATTATTTTTTGCGTTGTTGAAAATTAACCATCCGCCTGCCGTAATAACAAAAAATAAAGGCAGTAAAAAAAGATATCTATATCTTGGGAAAAAATAAAGTTCTTTTTTTCGTTTGATACTTTGGATCCACCAAATAATGAAAATTAAACCCAGTACAACAAGTATCCCTACCAATATAATAATCAGGTAAGCCATCACAAATCCCATTGCCTCATACCCGGTATTATAAGTTCCTCCTCGGTTTGCCAAGTATGAATTTATCCCACCAATTAACAAAAGCCCCATAAAACCAGCGACTGGTGCAAAGGAATATAACGCAATGAGTTCTATAAAATTCTTAAGCGCAAGCCTCATATAGGAATAGATTATTCTACAGGATTGCGAATGTCAAACTCCCGGGAACTATTTGTACGTCTGAGAGCAGATGATTGATTATTTCCTCACAATCACCTTTCTAAGCAGAAAAGTTATTTCCGTTATAATGAAGTAAGATAACGAAATAGTCGTGGGAATTCCCCGACTAGCACGTAACCACCAGTAAATAACCGCGCCTGATACAAGTAGAATCACCAGTTCAATTTTACCCAGTTGCTCATCAGTCATCTGTAATGCGTAGAATTCCTGTTGGTTGAGTTTTGACAACATCGCAGCAATAGTAAGTCTCGTTAACGACTGAAAAAGCATAAACAGGAAAATAAATCCTTCGATCTTCCGCGTCCAACCACCAGTGTAATTTGCAGTGGCATCACCCAATGACAATATCGAAATTAATGAAAGTGCAGCATAGAAAAATGCAGCATAGGTTTTACGTTCAGTCAGAGATACTTTGCGTGTATGAAACGCATTTACCACAATTGAAGCTATAAAAAGAAAGGCGGCAATAAAGATAATAACTAATAACAGCAAGCTTTTTATTTGTTCATCCCACGGTCCGGTAAATACAAGTTGAACCGCGTCCACACGAATAATTTTACTGATTGTCTGCCAATTCTCAATTACAACTAACAAACAAATGTAAATCAGGGTTATAAACTCAAGCTCGGAGAAAGGAGGGAAAAGAATATTTTTGAGCGATTTACTTATTTTCGCTAGCATTTTATTAGGATAACATGTTTTGTTTTATGTAATGCGTTACTCGATTCACAATTACACAAATAAATGAACTATCGCATCCTTAAACTCTTCAAATGTACACCTGGGAGGTGTATCAGCTAGGTAACCTAGGGATTTTCTAATATAAGATGCTTTATGGATGCCAGTTTTTGTTGATAAGCAATTTGGTCATAAAGAAATGTTTCATAAGCACTTCGTTTCCGGAATTGACTTAAAATAGTTTTTGTCTCGCAAAATCCTTGAGTTAAACCAAAATATTCCGGAAGTGATGACCAGAGGTAAGTTCTTAGTTTTTCAACTGTTTTTACCACAAATGATGTAATTGGGTTGAGATGAATATATCGATGTACATGAAGAAGTTGATCTTCATCCTCTATGCGTACCGCTTTGAATTGATCAAGAAATAATGGCCCTACCCGTTTGTCTTGGGTATTAAAATATCGGGTGTAACTATTCTGAAAATTGCTTAAGAAAATTGAAATACCGTTTTTCTCTCGTTGACGAAGTAAAAAATGGAAGTGGTTCGGCATAAGGCAATAACTCAATATATCTATATGCGACAAGGATGATTTCAACAGCATCCGAAACTCTGCTTTTTTTTCTTCAGCTAAAAGTAATAACTTTGATAAGCTGATCGGAGGAGAAACGTAACTATAATGGAGAATTGTTTCTATTGCTCTCTTGTAATGCCACTTCGTCAAAAATGTCGGGCGGCGGTCAATTCCACGATTAAAAACGTGATATATTTCTCCAGAAACCAACGGTATGATTCTGCCTGGCATATTTGCTAGTGTAGACTAATTTCCCTAGGTGTCAATAGAGATTCACCTCCCAGGTGGATGTATTCGCCTGATTAACACCCGGTGTTGGTTATAATGATTTAAGATGTAATAGATTTTTTACGTCTAATAATTTACCTTTTACCTTCAACTGAATCATATGTTGATCTTTGGGTGAATACACATAAGATGATTGGAACTCACCCATGTCATAATCAACTACATAAGGAAGCTTTAGATTTTGTAACATGGATTCCATCGCAATTCCCACCCCAGCCATACTTTCCTTAAAAACGTGACCGTTCATTCCAAAATGTAAAAATGCTGCGGATGGCTCATAAATAAGGTCGTAGGTCCTTCTTTCGTGATCTCAAACTTTTATGCCCTGTCCAACGGACACGCCTCCACCTGTCCAAATGACATTGGCAACCAGATATTTATCACCAACCGTCGGAATACCGATCCACAAGGAGTGTTTAGCCCAAGGACCCTCACCAACCATATTTATTTGATTGATTTTTATTTGCAATGCTTTTTCTCTTGAAGAATTCCATTTATATTTACTGATTGAAACAGAAACCTGTTCTGCGATAGCGATGCGGTCACCAAAGCGCTCTGTGTCAAATGATTCGCCAGGCAATGGAATCGCACAAGCTTGTGCTAACCCATGCACTAATTGCTCTGGAATTTCCGGTACAAAAATAGAAATTCGAGCACCATAAGGACCAACAGGTGCGTTTTTTACACCTTCATACAATTCCCTGTATAACTTAACTGAATTATCAGCAACAAATCGAAAACTGATTCCCAACGGATCTCCTGCATGAATTAATGTATCGGTCATCAATTTAGTATCTTTTACAGCCCGTTCATGTCTGGATATTCGAAGTTTTTTTTGGCGCTCATGTTCTTTTTGTAATTCAGAGATAAAATCTTCACTTAACAAGGTTAAAGCGGGTACGTATGTTGTAAGACTTTTGTTTAGTATTCCGGTTTTGTCGCTAATATTAAGAGGCTTATCTAACAAATCAGCCAATCCGCTGAAATATTTTAATAGAAAGTCTACTAATATTCTATTTCTAAAATCATTTCTTTCTGAAATAAATTTTTTAGGTTTATCCGATTCTTGTAATAAATCTTCAATTTCATACTGGGAAGGATTTGGTAAATGATCCAAATATTCACCCATCAGCGTCATGCTACCCATTGAATTGAGGACATCAGGCATATTGATGTCGTGAAATAACTGTTCACGAGGCGTATAATCGCTGTAATTGCCCAGAGCTTTTTCGAATACATTCCCATCAACTTCATAGCGATCAAATAAACCCTTTTTCAGAAAATATTTATGCATAATTCGTACAAGCTCATGAGGAGTAAATCCTTTATGTCTGATCATCACATATTCTTCAGTTTCTTTATTATTTAATGTTGCTTGGGTAGTCCAAATTATTGCTTTTGCTTGAGGATTTTCTGCAAGGATTTTTGCTCGTTCATCAGAGGACGGCAAATCATTACTAAAAAGAACGCCATGTGACTCAAACCATGGCTTGAGCGCTTTAACTAAAGTTGTTTTTCCAGTACCGCTAAACCCGCTCACTAAAATAGTCCTTCCTGCCACTTCTGGTGCCTGGACTATTTTCCACAGAACATCTGCAGTTTGCCGCTGCCTTTCAGACCAAGTAATTTGAGGATTTGAGAGGATTTCTTCAAACATCTGCTGGGAAATATCTCGATTTGTCTGGGTAACCTGATCAACTATTTCTGAAGTCATAATAAATTCTTCATTTACAAATCGTGTCTTAACTCTTCCAACAACTCCTTTTGCCGGTGATTTAGGTGCGTGGGGACGGTCACAACTAACCGTACGTATTCATCGCCTCGTCCAGCGCCGCGGACATCAGGGATACCTTTTCCGCGTAGCCGCATAAGTGTGCCGGGTTGGACACCGGGTTTCACTCTCAACTTCACCGGCTCGTCAATTGTGGGCACTTCAATTACGGTACCCAGGGCCGCGTCCGGATATGAAAGAGATACGTCGATATATACATCGTTGCCGTCGCGTTTGAATTTACTGTCAGGTCTTACGGATATGACTACATCAAAATCGTCAAACCTTATACGCATCCCTTCATCCACTCCGGCAGGGATTTTGATAGTTTTCCTTTTTCCATCCATATCGACTTCTTTGGACACGCCCTTGACCGCATCCATAAAATCAATATTCATCGAGTAAACTTGTTTGCGCGCCCTCTGACGGCCTCCAAAAGGAGATGCGCCGCCACCGAAAAATTGTTCAAATATGTCAAAGGGGTCGGAAAATCCGAAATCGGAAAAGTCAAATCCTTGCCCGCCGCTGGTGGAATAAGAATATGTAAACGGCCCCTGGCGCTGGGAAGTGGCTCCGCCTCCGAAAGGCCCAGCGGCATTCCCGAATCCACCCTGCTGAAACGCTGCGTGTCCGTATTGGTCATAGGCAGCCTTTTTTTGCGCATCGGACAAGACTTCGTAGGCTTCATTTATTTCTTTAAATTTCGCCTCAGCAGTATGTTTATCCTCCCGATGCCGATCCGGATGCCACTCTAGAGCCCGCTTCCTGTAGGCAGCCTTAAGCTCTGCATCTGAGGCAGACTTGGAAACGCCCAAAATTTCGTAATAATCTCTGGCTGTTGCCATAGTATTTCTGGTGAGGGCCGGACCCTTATCAGTCCTTGATTATACCAATCAGGCGCGCTCACCGCGCGCCTATATTTTGTCATTCCCGACTTGATCGGGAATCTATGTAAATAAATTCTCTTGGATTCCCGCTTTCGCGGGAATGACGTGGTTATTACTCCACCACTTTCCCTTCTTCAACTTTCTCGTCTCCTTTTTTCTCGCCGTTTTTTCCTCCTTCGCTCCCGGCTTCGGCGGACTTCGCTTCGCTTCCCTTACCATCCTCTGGTTTCTGATCTTTGTACATCGCCTCGCCGATTTTGGATAGCGAATCGGACAATTCTTTCGTCAATTTCTCCATCTCATCTTTATCCGCTGACTCAAGTTTGTCTTTTAGGGCTTTGACCTTTTCCTCAACTTCTTTTTTTATTTCCGGCTTTACTTTGTCACCTGCATCCTTCAAAGATTTCTCGGCGGTATAAATCATCGCGTCAGCAGAATTGCGCGTATCAATTTTATCTTTGGATTTTTTATCTTCTTCCGCGTGAACCTCAGCCTCTTTTTGCATCTTCGCTATCTCGTCTTTGGATAGGCCGGTTGAACCGGTTATCCTGATTGACTGGGATTTACCCGTTGCCTTGTCTTTGGCTGAAACATTTAATATCCCGTTGGCATCAATGTCATAAGTCACTTCAATTTGGGGAACTCCGCGGGGTGCGGGCGGAATCCCGTCAAGGTGAAATTGGCCAAGTGACTTATTGTCCCTGGCCATTGGCCGTTCGCCCTGCAAAATATTGATTTCAACTGAAGTCTGATTATCCGCAGCAGTTGAAAACACCTGAGATTTGGACGTGGGAATTGTCGTATTTCTGGGAATCAAAGGCGTAGCCACGCTTCCCAAAGTCTCAACACCTAATGAAAGCGGCGTCACATCAAGCAGGAGAATGTCTTTGACTTCCCCGGTCAAGACACCCCCTTGAACCGCAGCACCAACGGCCACGACTTCATCTGGATTTACGCCTTTGTGCGGTTCCTTACCAAAGAAATTATTGACCACCTCAACCACTTTGGGCATCCGGGTCATACCGCCAACCAGTACCACTTCATGAATATCTTTGGCGGTGACTCCTGCATCTTTGAGGCAGGCTTTGACGGGATCAATAGTTTTTTGGATCAGTTCATCAACGAGTGACTCAAGGCGCGCACGCGTTAACTTCATCACTAAATGCAAGGGACCCTCTTTGCCCTGGGTAATAAAGGGCAGATTGATCTCTGATTCAGTAGATGTGGATAATTCAATCTTGGCTTTTTCCGCCGCATCACGCAGACGTTGCAATGCCTGCGGATCTTTGCGCAAATCAACATGATGTTCTTTTTTAAATTCCTCTGCCAAGTGGTTTAAAATCACCTGGTCAAAATCATCGCCTCCCAAATGAGTATCACCATTGGTGGCTTTGACTTCAAACACCCCTTCGCCAAGTTCCAAAACTGTAATGTCAAATGTTCCTCCGCCTAAATCATATACTGCCACCGTATGGGCATTTTTCTTATCAAGTCCATAAGCCAGGGCTGCAGCAGTAGGCTCATTGATAATCCGCAATACTTCAAGTCCGGCAATTTCCCCCGCTTGCTTAGTCGCCTGGCGCTGCGCATCGTCAAAATAGGCTGGCACTGTAATAACAGCCTGCTTGACTTCACTTCCCAAATAACTATCCGCGTCTTTTTTGATTTTTGCAAGGATCATCGCCGAAACTTCCTGAGGAGTAAACGTCTTGCCATCCACCTCAACTACTGCCATATCGTCACGTCCGGCTTTGATGGTATATGGCAACCATTTCATGTCCCGCTGGACTGATGGGTCTGAGAATTTGCGGCCCATGAGCCGTTTTACGGAAAAAATTGTTGACCTGGGATGAATCACTATTTGCCGTTTAGCTACATCGCCGACCACGCGCTTGATAGGATCAACCACTGAAGGGATCACATTTCTGCCTTCAGCAGAATGAATGACTTTGGGACTGCCTCCCTCCATAACGGCCACACAAGAATTCGTCGTACCCAAATCAATACCGATTATTTTACTCATAAAACCTCCTTCGCCTCGCCAATCCCGTCAAATTACTGAGAAGGCGGGCTATATTTTAACTTTTTTTCTTACTAACTTTCACCTGTGCCGGGCGTAAAACTGATCCGTGCATTGTATACCCAGTTCTAAGTTCTGCCAAGACTTTGCCATCTTGCCCATCTTCATCAAGGATTAATGCTTCCATCGTATGGATATCATACTCTTTACCCATTACCTCCATTTTTTCTACGCCTTCCCGTTTCAATAAATCCCTGAGTTTCTTGAGGGCCAGCGTCAACCCGGGATCTTTGAGATGCGTTTCCGCCTTTTCAAAATCATCAACTATGGCAAGCAATTCGGTAATAAAATTTTTGACTGAATATTGAATCAGCTCTCGCCGTTCTTCATTTACCCGCTTTTCCAGATTTTGGTAGTCGGCAAGCGCCCGTTTCCACTGCGCGGTCGCTTCTTCAAGTTGTTTCTTCAGCACATCAGCTTCGCCGGTTACCTGGTCACCGGCCACAGGAGCCGGGGGCTGTTGAGTATCGTTTTTTTTCATGTCTATTTTCACCATTCTTTGGAAAAATCAGTTATCAAATGCCCAAAATATGACACCACCGGAATCACATAAGAATAGTCGAGCCTGGCAGGCCCGACAATACCGATTGCACATTTCAGATG
Organism: uncultured Gammaproteobacteria bacterium; assembly: GCA_964357355.1. Taxonomy (GTDB): domain Bacteria; phylum Patescibacteriota; class Microgenomatia; order UBA10105; family UBA10105; genus CAYHKY01. Next base: position 8,025 of record CAYHKY010000053.1, read on the forward strand.
AGGCGTTTCAATGCGGGCATACACCATACCGCAATTGACCAGATATTCATGGCGTAACTCTTCGCCAAATATTACATGAAACGGCGCATCTATTGGATTGCGCCCAAAAATATCCCACCAGAAATCATTGCGATCCAAAACCATCAGTAAATTTTTGGTGGTAATCATGTCATAAAACTCAAGCATGTCGAGCAAATTGGACATTCCCGCATAACAAATATCTCCTTGACTGGTTGTGGTGATCGCGAGCATGTGTGTTTTGTCAGCTAAAGCTTTTACAGATTCACGCAGCAACCTATCCTGGCGCTTCCTTACATCCCAAATTTTTTCCTTGACAGCTACCTCGTCTGTTACGGAAATCTCTTTTTGCTGCATCAGGTTTTGAATGTAGAACTTGAGAGCCATGGGTGTCGGCATCCGTCCCGCAGAGGTATGAGGTTGTTTGAGAAAACCGTTTTTGGTCAACCTCACCATCTCATTCCTGATCGTAGCAGGTGAAATACCCAAGTCATGTTTCTTTTCAATCATCTGTGATCCCACGGGAAGCGCAGTCTCGATATATTCTTCGATGATGACTTTTAGCAATTTTATTTGTCGATCGGTGAGTTCAACCATTAGCACTATTTAACCACGACTGCTAATTCTTGTCAACTATTAACTACCGATCTTTGTTTATGTAATATGTATGTATGAGAAAAAAGCACCGCAGCCAAACTTCACTCTTGATTACACTTTCTTTGTTACTGCTACTGCCTTTAATATTGGTTGGATTTGGTACGGCCAGACAATTATTTATCAGAGCCACCGGCATCCCGGCCAATATCACGATTGACGCTAAGTTGACGTTGGAACAGATCCGCCCGGTATGGAATTCTTTTGCCCAAGGCGGAGAAGAATCAGCAGATATGATTGCTCCAGTAGCATCGAGCGTATCCAGGTTGTCGCCCGAGTTTATCCGCATTGACCACATATTTGACCATTTCGATGTCGTATCCCGGAGTAATAATGGTACTTTATCTTTTAATTTTAACCGTCTTGACGGGATAGTACGGAGTATTTTAAAAACCGGAGCGCGTCCGTTTTTTTCACTATCCTATATGCCCCAGGTAATTGCTGAAAATGGCGACATCACCGGTAAACCTAAAAACTGGAGTGAATGGGAACTCGTAGTTCAAAAAACAGTTGAACACTACAGCGGGCGGGATAACCTAAATCTCACTGATTTATATTATGAAGTGTGGAATGAGCCTGATTTGTTTGGCAATTGGAAATACTCGGGCGATAAAAACTACCTGACTCTATATACTTATGCCGCCCGTGGAGCCAAAAATTCCAGAAACGTAAACCCGTTTAAGTTTGGCGGACCCGCTACTACCAGCTTGTATAAAAATTGGCTGATGGCTTTGGCCAACCATGCATTTGCCAATAAATTGCCCTTAGACTTTTTCTCATGGCACCGCTATACCACAAACCCCGCCCAATATGCCAAAGATGTCGCTAATACCACATCCTGGTTTATTGACAAACCTGACTTCGTCACCATACCCAGACTCATTACCGAGTGGGGATTTAACTCAAATATTCATGCGGGATACGACAGCAATTTTGCTGCTGCCCACACAATAGCCAGTATCAGGCAAATGATGTATGGGTACGGTAACATATTTGCATTTGAATTGGTTGACGGACGGGATCCGGGAGGCAAATCTCAGTGGGGCCGGTGGGGCCTCATAACAAATCCGGCGGTGGGAGTCAGACTAAAACCCAGGTTCAAAGTTTTTGAAATGTTAGGGAAAATTCAAGGTACCAGATTGCTCGTCCGTGGCGAAGGCACATGGGTCACCGGTATTGCCGCCCGTAATGACAATACTTACCTCGTCCTGTTAACCAATTATGATGAATATGCCAAACATACTGAGTCGGTTCCGGTTTCTATATCCGGGTTACCTGCTGGTTTGTATTCTTATTCGCTTACCCGATTATCTGAAAACCCGGTCACCCAAACAATTAACCTAACCGGCACATTTAACACGTCAATTATTATGCCGGCAAACAGCGTCGTTCTCTTAGAACTAACAGAACAACAAACCAATCCATTCCTACTTCCCACCGCTTCCTCCCAACCTGACAGATAATGTGACTAGTTGTAAAAAAACTCACCTTGCTATCGTTGGCTGGCTTAATTTTTTGGATCATATATAATTATGGCTGAAGATGAAAATAAACTATTTGGATTCAGATCAATCATTGTTTCGACCTCAAATAAGAAGAACAGAAACGGTTCAACCATTCCGATTTTTTCAGGCAGTCGGTGGAGGTGGATACGATAGATTCGGTAACAAGATATTTAGCTCGTTAGATTTGGCATTTTTAGAAAAGAGTGAGGAATTAAAAGAACAAAGAAATTTGGCTGCTAGTGAAAAAGCTTACAATGAAACCCAACGCACTGGGAAATATGTAGAACCGGTGACAGAAGAATTAAAAGGGACGGCTGCTGCTATTTTAGTTTCAAGGGAAGGCCAAAAACTAATAAAAAAACATCCGGGTTTGTTAAAAGCAGTGGATCAAGCAGTGAAACAGATGAAAAGCAATAACGACTCTGCATTAGAAATAAACTTGGGTAGGGAGACAGCAAGACTTGAACCAACTGGTCACGAAGGAGCTCAAAGTATTCTTTACCTACTGAGTATTGGAGAGGAGAAATACATGATCAAAACTATTACAGCCGAACGAAATACTGTAGGTGATGAAGAACTTGATGTAGGACAACCGTATATAAACGAGATGTTGCAGGCTCAAGCTGTTCAAACCGACCTCGCTTCAGACTTAGAAAAAAATCAAGTTAGACTCCCTACATATTTGTTTGCCTCTAATAATGTTTGCTGTGTTGAATTTAGCGTTGGTGAAAAACCAACTACAGAGGAAATCAAGCCTGTTATTTCCAGCTTAGCCCCAACGCTCAAAACATACATTGAGACGCAAGAACGAACAAGTGAATTATGGAGCGGTTTACTTCCTGATTTTATAAATCTAATTTATCAGGAAATAAAAGTTGACAACTTTATTAAAACACCGTCTGGGAAATTTGTTTTGATAGATCCATTTTTGCACAGCGCTAATGCGGACGTTGTTAAGAGGCTCAGGGAAATTAATAAAAATATTGATAAGTATATCTCTTAAGTTATGCCGGAAGATGTAGGTGAAATATTCACCAAAGTACACGACGCTTATAGAAAAGCGCAAGTAGATGGTCATCTTACCCGTAAATCTCAAATAAATAACCCTGCAGCAGAGCTGGCAGGGTATTGAACCCTACAACAATCTCA
>CAYHKY010000054.1:0-11294 GCA_964357355.1 uncultured Gammaproteobacteria bacterium
AACTTTCCCCCAAGGTAACCCTGTAGCAAAGCTACAGGGAATAGACGTTATTCAAATTTTTCAAAGATGGTAAGGTTAGGCGATGTAATCACGCGCTTAAACATTTTCTTGATGTTGTGGCTATGCCCCTCAGCCCAGCGCATCCGTTGCCTGATGAGGCGCTTGATTGTAGAAACACACTCGCTGGGAGCTTGGATATAAGGTGTATATGCTACTTTGTAGCCTTGCGCGTATAACCTAAGCGTGAGTTCCAAATCTTCGGTGATTGAAGTTCCCCAACCGAAAGATTTTAATAGATCAGCTCTCACCATAAATACACTCCCGGCAATTTGTTTCAAACCCTGGTAAATCTCAACACCGCTTCTTTCAATCACATAAGAACCGGAGTACTCGGTCCTCACCCCGCGAGTTACCCAGTTTTCACTTTTGTTAAGGATATGCCATTGGTAGCCTTGGGCAGCAGCAATGTTACTGTTCGTATATTTATCTTTCTCCAGACTCCCGGTGAACAATTGGAAGTATTTCAGGAACTGTTCAATTGAATCCCCAAACGGAATGAAGTCAGCATCAAATACGACTACAAATTCAGTTTTCGGATCCATGAGGGTAAGTGCTTGGGCAAGAGCTGCACCTTTGTAGCCTTCCCTGGTATCACGGTGGGAAATTTTGACTTTAGGGTGATTTCTCCATTCATTAACCTTATCTTTAGTCTCATCTGTGGAATCATCACAGATAATGACCTCATAATTTTCATAAGTTAGTGAAGTCATAGCAGTCAACAGTCTGTTTACCACACGTTTTTCGTTAAATAACGGTAAATGGATTGAGACGAAGGGATGCCTTTGTAGTTCAACCTCAGAAACGTCAGGAATAAATGCTTTAGAGAATGAAGTAATTCCGTTTTCTTTTGATTGGTCAGATTTTCGGGCAAGAAAAAGCACAAAAATCACACTTAAATAATATTTAAAAGAGTAGATGAAGAAAATGAGACCGCAGGCAAGAGCCATAAAGGCAAAGAAATACCCGGCGGTTTCACCTGCACTCCGGGAAGAAGTAAAGGTGGAAATAATAAGAAGTGTAACAACCGAAAAAGAGAAAGAAGATAGGAAGCTAAAAATGAAAGCAAGTTTTTTGGAGAATACAGTCCTGCCAGCTCTCTTAACACCGGCAGGAGGAGGTGCTGGCAAGAGGTTGGGAGTAAGTTGCGATAGTATGGGCGAGGGTAAGTCTTGGGACGCTGCTGGTAAAACTGCTAGCGTCGGCTGATTCCGGCTGGCGTAGTACTTACGATCTGCCGCTTTGTTTAGTTGGTATCAATTTAATATAGTCTGCACGCTTCCATAACTAAGCTTGATGTTTTTTGCAATTAGCAGCGGATGAAGTTTTCTGACTGAAAGGGCAGGATTATTAATTACCGCATCAAGGACTGCAATGGTTTTATCTTGAGGCAACGCTTTATAGTGATCTTGTCCACTTTTGTAATGCGGTGTCAGTGCGTCAATCTTCCGACCGGCCTGGTATTCCCTTAACCATTTATAAAGTGTGAACCTGGAAATATGATACCTACGGGAAATCCCGGTGATACTAGACTGCCTGGATAACACTTCCTTTATATATGCAAGTCTTGCATCAGCGGATATCTTCCCCCTTTGGCTGGGGGAAAAAATTGGCGGAAGATTGGAGCTGTAAAGTGTACGTTTCAAATACGTAGATAAGTTATTGCGGGTAAGCAGCGATTGAATTCCCCCGTAACTGACTTTGATACCTTTCTTTTGTGCTTCATTCCACAACTTAGTGTGGCTTAACTTGGGATTTTGGCAGATAATATCGACAATTTTTTCTGTGGTATTTGGTTTGAGACTACGATGATGCCTGGAACCTCTAATAAATCTGTTTTCAAGAGATCCTTCTTGCATGCGTTTTTTCCACTGATAGAAGCTGAAACGGGATATCTGCCATTTCTTACAAATATCCGTAACAGTTATAGGCGACTTAAGTTCATTGAGAATCGTTTTTTTATCCTCGGCAGAAAATCTGGGCATACACTCATGTTAGGAACTTTCAGTAATGCTTGTCAAGAAGCCTTTTTCAAAAAATACGGGAAGGAGTAATTAGTATCAATGAGAACGGTATAATGAATAATATAGGTCTATATTTGTGGCTAATTATGATGAATTATTATATATAGGCTTAGCAAGAGTCATAATTGTTCCAATCCTAATAGAATTACTATCAGGTTATATTTTATTTAATGGCTTCATAGCAATCCAAAAAAAAGGTTTTTCCGAAATTTGAGCTGAGTGAATAATAATGTGGAGTATTCGGAGAAAATTACATGGCAAGCTGGGTACTTATAGTACGCGGAAATAGAATATGTGTTAAGTAATACCTTGTCATCATCAAAGCGAAAAAGCTGATTTGCGCCCAGAGACATCGAAGTATTAGAGCGGATAACAGTTCAGAATTCCGATAGTTTATTCTTCGAACGAGGCCAATAGCTGAAGTGAGAAGTTCTCTCCGTCAGCTGACGGATCGAACAATATCGTTTCTATCGGAAAAGTGAACAGTTACAAGAGGGGTATAGAATCTATTCAGTTTTTACCAACGTAGCCACCTTATTGTCATCCCCGCCCTCGATGGCACTCGAGGGTAAACTCCGGCGGGGATCTTTTAAATAGATTCCCGTTTTCACGGGAATGACAGATTATCGGGAAGAACTGAATTCACTCGGGGTATATACTCGAACGAATTCAAGTATGAGTGGTATAATAACTCCGAATTATTTAACTTTATAAACTTTTGTACTTCCCATTTCCAAAATTACCTTCCCATTTTGGGCAATATACACTTCATCAATCGCTTTCTCAAACCAGCGTTCACGATCACCGACTAATATATAATCTACTTTATATTTTTGCCACAACGATTTGGCTGCTTCACCACCACGATACATCGTGTGGATGTCAGTTTCCCGCTCATCCCAGCCCTTAATCCCCCAAGACCAGGAGTTTCCCGGAAATCCGAGAAGGATCCTGCGGCCGGAGAGCGCAGTCACGGGGTGGTCATGGATTGCTGCTGTCAAGAATATGGCATCAGTGGGCGTTTTATTTCGTACCTCTACCGCAAATTCCTGATCTTCCTTTGACCAAAGTCCGATTTTGACCCGGGAGGTATCCAATAGCCTTCCCGCCTCAATTATCCCTGATAATGTAAGTGAAATAAATAGCAGACCTGCACAAATTTGTCCGAATGGCTTTATCTGCCTAATTTGGCTAATCCACGCCAGTCCGGACATCACAAATACTGACCCCAACAAATACCAGTAGGTAAATATCTTCAAATTGTCATATCCCCAATTGGCAAACTGAAACAGGTTCGGAACGATAAATAGTGACAGGCTGGCAAATCCCAACACCCTGGCAAACGGAGTAAACTTACCTTTCCATAAACCGAGAAGCATAAGCGGCAGAAAAAAACCGGTGTTTTTGAACCAGAATAAAAAGAAGTTTTCACTCCCCTTCATCCATCCGAAATGAAACGGAAACCCATTGCTTTGGGATAAAAACAACGGCAATTGAACAATGCTCAATACGCCAAACGGCAAAAAGAAAAGGAATATGGCTTCCAAATATTTCTTTTTGTATCTTTTATCACCCCTTATTAAGCCCATTACCCCTATCACCCCAATCGTAAGTGTAAGTATCACAAGACTCAAGTACGAGTGGGTATGAAAAAACGGCATCAGGCCAGCCAAGATTCCGGCCAGAATAAATAAACGTAACTTCCTTTCCCGCCAACCTACAAAGACCAACCACAGGACAGCAAAGAAAAGCGGCAAGCCAAAAAGAAACGCCCGCTGCGGTAGTATTTCCGAGTATAAAAAAGTGAAAAACCACATACCCTTTTCAGCCCAAAATGTATATTCACGCGGCGGAGAAAAAAGTGTTTGCACCAATGTAACTTCATCAACAAATGCTTCCTGTAACCAAAATACGCATCCCATACCACCCCAAAAAAGTGACAGGAATAATGCTCCAAATCCCATAAACAACCTAGGTGGCTTTAGTAAATTATTCTCCAGTGCAAGATAAAGTCCGAAAAATATCAGCGTCAATACTACACCTGGTATTACAAACGCAATCGGTAAACTTACCCCTAACGCCAAAAATACTCCGGATAGAAAATCAGCAAAAAACGGGTAAATTAGGGGTATTGGGGCAAATGTGGGATTTTGCGGCGGAAAATTACCTCCCCAGGCAAAGTTGGCAGCTAGTCCCATATGCACCGGCCAATCTGTCCATACTAGCCTGTCTCCGGCAACTAATTGACCGCCTTCCCCATAAAATAGACTCCGACCAAAGAGCCAAATAATAAGCAGGATAAAAAAAGTAGCTCCCAGTTTCTCCCGTAACGTCAATTTTCTGACCCCAAATAAAAGCTTAAATGGCGCAGAAAATATTTGTTTCATGTTTCCTTTACCCCACCACCACGATATGAAAGACATGAAGACTAATACGCCCAATATCGTCACTTTGTTAAAGGGTAAAAAGAACCCCAGGAAAAATAGTGTCAAGGTCACACCGACGATTCCAATAAGTACGGAAATGAATGAAGATACCGGAGTGTTTTCAACATTCACTTGTAATTTCCTAACTATTACTGAACCAAATAAAAAGCTGACAATGAATAAAAAAAATGTGCTTAACATAAATAAAAGAAAACATTCAGTTCTTTCCGAAAACCTGTCATTCCCGGCTCGACCGGGAATCTTTTAGTGAAGATCCTCGCATTCGCGAGGATGACAATGACATATACTGAATCCTTACAAAAATAATATTTGCATCAAAGCTTTATTTCTTATAATGTCAGAATGTATATGAGTCAAGTAGCTATATTTTACTTCATGCTCTCATCTTTAGCGGGTATTTTAACCATGTTTCTTTTTCCTCTGCAATTACCACGCATAATCAAACTATTTGCCGGGCCGGCTCTGGGTATTGTTATTACTACAGAGTTAATTTTAATTATTAGTTTGCTAATGGGGTTTTCTCCACTTAGTATTTGGTTTGCTTTAATTCTTTTTATTCTCGGAATAAGTTTCGTTTGGATAAGTTGCAATTCCGCATTTCCTCCTCATAAAATGGGCAAATTGGGTGACATAATTTATAAATGTTGGTGGGAGTTCCGTAATCACTGGCCATTATTTTTTATCCTTTTCTCAATAGGTTCACTTGTAGTTTATATCTTCTGGACCAAAGTGTTAGCTCCTAATTCCTTCGGTCTCGTAACCGGAGGTGAAGGCATTTACGGCGATACGGCACTCCATAGCGCTTACACGATGGCGATTGTTGAACAAGGACTCCCCCCTACCAATCCTTTGTTTGCGCATATCCCTCTCATCTATCCTTTTCTAGTCAACCTTTTCTCCGCCTCTCTTGTCAAACTCGGGATGAATTTGAGGTTTGCCTTTATACTACCGCAACTTATGTATTTTTTGGGGTTTACAACTTTATTTTATTGGGTGGCAAAAATCGTATGTAGATTTACTTATCGCGAAGGGGATAAAATTTTTGCTGGTCTCATTGAGCGAGGCCATATACTGAATGGAGAAAAAGCACTTTATCCAAGCGAATTGAGATCCAAGAAAATTTTGTCACCGAGCGATAAAAATTGGAACACTTTTGCAGCAGGACCCGCCGCCAATCTTGCCGTCTTTTTTGCCATGCTCATATTTTTCCTCGGGTGGGGTTTGGGGTTTACCCAGTATCTGCAAACCGGGATCCAAAGCGGTGTCTGGGAAATTACCCGCGAATACACTAATAATTTGCCCGGATTTCATATGCACAATCCACTGGTAGGCCTCATCTTCCCCGAACGTTCATTCCTTCCCGGCCTGTTTATTGGAATGTTGATAACACTTTTATGCCTTGACCAATATGTCATTGCGAGGAGACCCGACTTGGTCGGGACGACAAAGCAATCTCAACCTACAACTTATAACCCATCTACCTACGGTAGATCTGCCGCAGGCAGACAACTCACAACCTACAACTTTCAACTTACAACCATTGGCATCTTATTAGGTATTCTCCCTCTCTGGCACATGCATACGTTTCTTTTTTTTGGAATGGCAGTGGGAGTATGGTATTTAAGTAGTTTTCTATTTGAAACAGGCAAAAATATCGTCATTCCCGCGAAAGCGGGAATCTATCAGAAAAGATCCCCGATCAAGTCGGGGATGACAATGGTGTTTAGATCAATCTTTATCACCTACTCCATCGCCTTCCTCCTCACATTGCCGGTATTTCTCTGGTTCCGGGGACAAATCTTCCATGACTCGTTTTTCCATTTTGTCACAAGTTGGATGGATTCGAGGATTAATCCCCTACTATTTTGGTTAAAAAATACAGGGCTAATTATTCCCCTCGCGCTCCTGGGAGTTTTTTGGATGAAAAAATCTCTCCGGCTGTTCTTTTTACCCGCGTTTATAATGTATATTCTTGCCAACTTTGTCGTCTTTCAACCCTGGGATTGGGACAATATCAAACTTTTTTCCTGGGTATTTTTATTTTTCTCGATAGCCGCAGGATACTGCCTCGCACGCCTATATTCGTCGTATCTGCCCATTAGATTAATTGGATTAATATGTCTAATTAGTTTGATTGCTTCCGGTATCCTTTCTCTCATCAATATCTCCTCAAAAGAATTTACTATCTACGACAATGCCGACATTGAGCTTGCCAATTGGGTAAAATCAAACACTTCCAAAGACGCAGTCATTCTTATCGACCCCTGGCCCAACCACCCGGTACCGGGATTAGCGGGCAGAAGTGTCTATGTGGGCTACCCGGGGCATCTGTGGGTCCATGGGATTGTCTATGGAGTCCGGGAGAGTCAGGTCAAAAAAGTTTTAGCGGGTGATGTGTTAACTCTGAATAATTTGGAAATCCCCATTAACTATATAGTTGCTGAAAAAAGTCACGCTGCCCCGCTTGTGGAAAAACAAATACCGATAGTATTTGAAAATAAAAAGTTTGTGGTATTACGAAATGAATTGGTTAAATGACGTAAATCCTGTATGCAATTTCTCCGTTTGGATAACTGATCTCTTCAAGAGGTTGCCAGCCTTCAAGGACTCCTGGTGTCACATATAGATTTTTTCCGGTTACAGGTATCAAACCCGGATCTGTAACGTTAAAAAAATAGGGAGGCAATGCATCTTTTTGCGGGGAAGTTTGGTACAAAAGGGGGTCAACCTTGAGATAATAAAGGTAACTCACTCTGGCAGCACCGCTTTCTGCAAAATATACCTCTTCATACCCGTTGCGAATCCGCAACACTTCATCAGTCACTCTTTTGATCCCCACCTGCCAATCCCAACCGGAATTAGGCACATAATGGTAATGATAAACATTCAAAAAGTTTATTAAAGAAATTCCAAGTATGGAAGTATAAAAAACCACAACAATTTTTCTCAATTTATCCTTTTTAATATGCATACACAAAGTCACAAATCCGTATGCTGAAACAAATACCATCACAGGAATTGCCAAACTACCGCGAAGCGCGTGCGGACTCAACGTGGTTATTGCCGGAGGAATGAAACAAATAAATAAGAACGTTATCATAAATATATATTCCCGGGTATGTTTCTTAATTAGGGCGACCAGTCCTAATACCACAAACGGGGCTTCAATTAAATACAACAATCCCCAACGATAGGAAGTTAAGTGTGCAATTGTCGGCTCACCACGAATAAAAAGAGTATCTGGTGAGACATTTTTCCAATATTGGTTTGCGAATGTTTTTAGCAGATTTTGCGGTTGCGGCTGATAAAAAATTGATACTTGTTGCGCCCTTGCCAAACCTGCAGGACTCATAGAATAACGAATAAATGGAATTATGACGGTCAACCCGAGAAGAAATCCGCATATCCACCACCAGAATGGGATTTTGCGTAGATATAAAATAAATAATATAAAAAGAACAAGCGGTAAGACAATCCTCACACTATTATAGGAATAAAGAGACAACGAAAAACTCAAAACTGCTACGAGAAAAAACCGGATGCGGTGAGTTCGAATTGATCTGAAAAAAAAGGCAAGCGCCAAAATGATGAAGAAAATTGCTGCACTTGCCTCAAACCCCGGCCTGGTAAACTGCAAATGCCATGGGGAAATCGCCAATAATCCAGCTGCAACAAGCCCAACAGTTATTTTTTTATTTTGTTCCCTAACCAATTCAAAACATAAAAAATAAATACACAGTATGGTTGCTGTACCGAAGAGAACTGCGGGTAAACGCACCGCAAAACTGGATGGCCCGAAAAATATTTGCGCGATAAATACAGAATAAATATACACCGGCAGTTTGTATTCCCCGAACGCTTCAAAAAAAAGTGGAATTGATTTGCCATGTTCATCACGCCCAGTTGTCAGAAGTGAATACGCATTGTATCCAATAGACGCCTCATCGATATAGAGGCCTGCGGGACTCGAAGTCAACCTATAGAATCGAATTGCAAAACCAATACCAATAATGAGACTCAAATAAATTATGACACGCTTTTTTGACATAGTTAAAAAGGATTCTGATTGTTAATTTTACGTAAGTCATCATCTGTAACTTCAAATACCAACTGGCTGTATCCCACATTATCAACCGGGTCTTTTTTGAGCTGTCTAAGCCACCGATATTCATCGTAATAAAAGTTGTTCACATTGTTTACATTTACCAAAAACGTTCCAACACCCGGTGTGGGATCGATCTTTTGGCGTACATTGGGATGCGTTTGCAGATACTGGGCTAAGAAAATTTCATCCTGTCCCCAATCAATATTGGAATCTGCCACATATTTCCATAAATTTTTTGGTCCGCCAATCAGTTCATTGGCATATGCCAGGTAATGGGGTGCAATTGAGATAGTTCCCCAAACATACCAAATTAAAAGTGAAGTAATCCCCAGACGAACCCGGAAAAGTTTTTCAGGGGACACCACCTTGAGCTTCCAAAGTGGCGCAATAAAAAGAATTATCAATGGGTAAACCATCAACAGATAACGCAAACCGTGGTTGATGCGGTTAAAAAACATGAAATAGAAAAAATGTGAAGCAATGAGAAATACCATCATTGTCATTAGTAATGGAGGAGGAGAAATTTTCTTATTAAACCAGGCAATGGTAGCCATAATCAATAATAAAAGTAAAGACAACGGTGTCTTGATCATAAATACGATCGGAAAATAGTACCAGCGGCCGTTGAAATATTTTTCTCCCCATAAATAACTTCCCCATCCGGACTCGGATATCTGCATGGCATCATCCAATCCCCGAAGGTATGCTCCGGGCAATAAATACAATAATTGGCGAGTAAACGGAGTTGAAGCTACAATCTGAAATTTCTGACTTTGCCAAGTTGGAGGCAGATGTCCGGTTTCGCGAAATAAATATCCGGCGTGAAGTACAACCAGCGCAACCAGAAATAATCCAATAACTTTGGGTATGCTACGATACCGCATTTGTTTCGTGGCTATAAAAAGGCAGGTAAAAACTAAATAAATCGGCAGCAACAATAACGAAGAACCTTTTGTCAACAAAGCTATACCCAAAATCATACCGCCCAAAAATAACCTCCGAAGCGTGGGCTGACGCAAAAATAAATAATAGGAAATGGCAGATGCAAACACGGTGATTGCCTGCAGATAGTCCTGTTTTAATAACCGTCCGTGAGCTAGTATCTCTGGATTATAAAGAAATAGTACCAAGGAAACCAAGGCACAGCCCTTCCCAAAAAATCGCCGGACAACTAAATATACGCTGACAGCGCCCAATATGTAAAAAGGGAGCAAAGTCATTCTTCCCCAAAAAAGCCGTTGGGTGAAAGCACCATCAGGGAAAGCCCGATATACCCAACCAAAGATATAATACAAAAGCGGCGGATACCTGGATGCCTCTAAAGTATCCCAACGAAAATTGGTCACCACATATTTCGCATCTATGAGGCTGACTGTCTTTTCATCGTAAACAGCACTGACTAAAGGCAGTTGGTAACAAAATAAAAATACTCCAATTATTAATAATCCAAGAACGGCCAGCAATTCCCCTGCCGGGATAGATTTAACAGTAATAAATATCCTTTTCACTATAGTTTAAAACCATCTTACATGAATAAACTTTGCTATACTAGCTTGATGGCTAATTATTTGTTTGGCCGTATAAAACAACTTGATGTGGTGTGGATCTTTTGTGGATTTTTGGCATTTTTTGTATTATCCGTCATTCCGCAAAAACTTGAGTTTTACAGTTTGCAAAATGCGGTTGTCGAATCTCTGGTCGAACGACACGCCTGGGGAATGCAAGGAGCATCAAAGTCAGAGAATGAAAACAATTGGTTTTTTCAAAATATAGAAACGCATACTCCCCAACTCGTATTTGTGGGAGACGTATATCCGTACAAAAACCTTTGGTATCCTGCCAAATCATACGGACCGCAATATGCGGGAACATTGGTATACGCCTTTCTTTACCATATATTAGGTTTAACATTTCAATCCCATTATTTATTAGTCAGTACCATACTTCTTATCTTTACATCTTTCATGTTAGTCTCAAGCGGTGGAACGCTCACCTATATGGCCGCGAAATATGTTACGGGAAACCGATTAAAAGCATTGTTTGTAAGCATCAGTTTGGTTTTTGGTTCACTTCTTACCGGTGGAATAAATATCAGAAATGAAGAAACATTTGGGTACTGGATTTTTATTTGCGTCTACGCGCTGACATTTCTGCCGCTTAAACACAAGGTGTGGCCGATAGTTCTCACATTGTTACTTTACTACAGTGTATTTTCACTCCCTATCGTTATCTTGCTTATGCCACTCGGATTGTTTCGGATTTACCAAAGTGGAGGTAAAAATGTCCTGAAAACATTTATCCTCACCAATATCTTGTGTATTGGTACCATCTTTGTCCACAATTTTCTCATCTTTGGCCGATTTGTATTTTCCAATTACACGATCGGTGAAGAGTTGAATCCCGGATACCGGTTAGGCCAATTTGCTTTTTCCTGGCCTAACTGGATTGAAAAGTTGCAGTTTTATTTCTTGAACCCGCAAACTTCAATTCTCACCAATTATCCCCTGATTATTTTGGGATTTACCGGCATTTGGATGTCGAAACAATCAACTCTCACAAAACTGGTCACTTTTGCCACTGTTTTGGGGTTTGCGTTCTATATCACCAATATCGGCGAACTCACCGGTTGGGTGGGGTTTGGCTCGGGCCGTTATATGCTGG
>CAYHKY010000055.1:0-11260 GCA_964357355.1 uncultured Gammaproteobacteria bacterium
TTTTTTCATCCCTGCATTTTACCGCAGGGGGTTGCAATCGATTATAGAACTTCTACTTACTTGAGCTGGTCAACGTGTATGTTACAATAATCCTATGGCCAGCATCGCTTTCGATTCACAGAAGCTTGAAGCAATCCGTCGCAAATTTAACCTCAAACTCATTATCCTCCACGGATCGCGCTCATCCGGAAACCTGGTTCATTCCGAGAGTGATCTGGATATCGCCGTCGTTCGTGTCACTACCCGGCCCCTAGACGAGTTGTCATTGATTGCAGATCTATCTGAGCTTTTCGGTGAAAGCCGGATAGACGTAGTTGACGTAACTTACGGCAATCCACTTTTGAATATGGCAGTAGCGCGCCACTCCCGGCTTTTATCCGGACTAAATTCAGATTTCGATTACTTTCTGCACAAAGCGTATTTTCGCTACGGCGACTATTTACCTTATCTGAAAATGGAATCCGAGTTAACCAAAATTAAACTAGACCAATATGTCTCCTATTGACCGACAATTAATCCACCGTAAGATATCTCTGATCGAGGCAGATATGTCTCAGCTCCGTCAGTACGCGAAACTTTCCGAAGAACAATATTTGTCGGATAAAACCGCTCAACTAGCCGTTGAACGGCTGCTGGAACGGATAGTCGGGCGGCTTTTAGATATCAATTATCACCTGCTCAAGGAGCAAACAGCATCTTTACCTCAAGATTATTTCGATTCTTTCCTGGCTTTGTCCAAAGAGGGGATAGTTTCTGAGGAATTATCGCGTCGGGTAGCTAAATCTGCCGGGCTCAGAAATGTGTTAGCTCACGAGTACGACGCGATTGATGAACGGCAGGTATATGCGGCCATAAAATTTGCCCTTACTGATGTGCCGGAGTATCTACGTGCCATCCTCGCCTGGTTAAAATAACCTTTTTAACTTACCTCTTCCTCTCCGGCTGCTTGTGACATTTTGTTTAAATCATAAGTTGCTTTTTTATGAATTTGACAAAATATTGCCAAATATATTTGGTTAAGCCATAATAAATACATGATTGCCATGTACAGAGTGTTTCCGGTTTTCATCTTGTTCTTTTTATCTGCTGCGACTCAGGTATGGGCTCAGACGGGTGTATCTTCCGGTGATTTACCACCGCAACTTATCGATCCCAGACTCTACGCGACAATTCAAAAAAACGCGGCGGTTGAAGAAATGCTTAAGGGGCGTGATCCCACCGTATTAACAACTGAGGAACTAAACCGTATATTCGAGCAAACTGCAAGTTTAACTACACTGCCTTTGATTGGTAACGTGTTTTCTCAGGGGGATGAATACACATTTTTTACGGGGCTTTCAGGAGTGGCTATGGGTCTGGTAAGAAAAGGGGAATATGATGTAAGTCTGGATCAGGTTAGCGGAGTGGAGGTAACTTTGCCAGGGCGAAAAGTGATAACGCGAGCCAGTGATACAAACGAACTATTAATTGCATTCAGACATGTTGGAGGTAAAGGAAGTGTTGTGGTTGCTGGCGAAACACAAACAGGAAGTTTGAATTGGTTTGATAGGATCAAAATTTGGTTAACCTCGTCAGGGAATAGATTGTTTGCCCGATTACCGTTTGGAAAACAGGAAGCAAACCCGTTGATTGCTGACGCAGTTGCCGGAGCATTCGTATCAACCATGCGTTATACGGTGAAGCTTTATAATGACGAGAACGGTAACAACCAGTTGGATGCAGAAGAAAAACTTGTGCCTTGGGGTAATGTGCCGGTAAAATTTCGCAAAATTTCCCATGAAGAAGTAAGGGTTTTGGGAATTGGGGATAATAATGTAAGTATAACACCCGTTCCAAAGAATTTTACGACCACTCACGGATTGTTAAATGAACTTATTTTGGAAGGAGTAAGGAATGCCAGTGTGACAGGGCCGGGATTGCCAACCGCCGTGAAAGTATTTGAAGAGACAATTATTGGGGAAGACAGTACTTTGATTCCTGGTGAATATACTTTTATTGTTGATGTACCGGTGACACTGACTCTTGTTTATTGAGTGAATTCAATTCTTCCCGGAAAGTGAAGCTCTATGTGTTAAAATTATTAAATGCAGAATGTGCGTGGTTTGTCTACTCTTGAAGCCAATACACTCCTTGAAAAAAATGGTTTAAATACACTTCCCCAAAAGCCTCCCACAGCCGATATAACAATTTTTGCCAGACAATTTACCAGTCCCTTAATTTATATTCTGATCGTAGCGGCAATCATTTCTTTTTGGCTAAGTGACATCACAGATACGGTGATAATTCTGGTGGCGGTTTTAGCCAATGCAATTCTGGGGTTTTATCAGGAGAGAAAAGCTGAGCGGGGACTAGTAGCGCTCAAAAAAATTCTTACCAGGGTGGCAAAAGTGTTTCGAGACGGTAATGCCACAAGTATCGATGCAACTCAAATAGTAAATGGAGAAGTAGTGCAACTTAATGCCGGCGACCTGGTTCCGGCTGACGGAGAGCTTGTTGAGACTTCCGAATTGACCGTTAATGAAGCAATTCTTACCGGGGAGAGCATGCCGGTTAACAAAATTTCAAATATCAATCCGTCAGCTGACGGACAAATATCAAAAAGAATCAATGATGAAGTTGAATACAACTCGAAAGTGTTCATGGGGACGACGGTGGTAGCAGGGATGGGTATGTTTGTAGTTACAAATACCGGGGCCCGGACTGAAATGGGGAAAATAGCCACTTCGCTCGTTGATACACCGGAAAATCCAACACCATTACAAATCCGTCTGGCAAAACTTGCAAAAATATTGACCATAATTGTAATTTTGGCAGCCGGGACGATTTTTATTACGGGAGTAATTAGAGGTGAATCAGGCGTTTCAATTTTTACCACTTCTGTTGCAGTAGCCGTGGCTGCCATACCTGAAGGATTGGTGATAGCTCTTACTACTATATTGGCACTCGGGATGCAGAGAATTCTCAAACGTAAAGCTTTGGTCAGAAAGCTGGTCGTTGCCGAAACATTGGGAACAGTCACGGTCATTGCCACTGATAAAACTGGCACCCTGACGGAAGGTAAACTCAAAGTGGTCAAAACTGAGTTTACAAATTATGAAGATGCGCTCAAAGCAGCAACGTATGCCAATCAACTTGTTGATCCTCTCGAGCATGCCTTGTGGGAATGGTTGACAACACAACCTAAATTTGATCCGGAAGAACTTCTTTTGCATCATCCCAAAACAACCACCTTGCCGTTTGATTCAGAAAGAAGGTTTTCCGTAAGCGTGTATGAACATGCAATATATGTGATGGGAGCACCGGAAGTACTCGTAAAAAAAAGCAATCTTACAGAGTCCCAAAAACAAAAGTTCATCATCAAAATGGAAGAATGGGCACGCGACGGGCTCAGGGTTCTGGCACTTGGAGTTAAATATGGAAAACGCAACCATACACTTATCATGCTTAAAGAACAAAAAGATGTACACAATATTGACTTTTTGGGCCTTGTGGGATTTGCCGATCCGGTGCGCGATGGAGTTAAAGAAGCATTTGCGTTGACCCGGAAAGCAGGAATAAAAGTGGTAGTTATAACCGGAGACTACCGTTGGACTGCCGAGCATGTGTTAAGCCAGATTGGCATAAAAATATCCCGACCAGATGTTCAAATCATCGAAGGTGAAGAGCTTGCCAATATGGGTATTGAAGAGTTGACACAAAAAGTAGCAGACGTAGTCCTTTTTGCCCGGGTGACCCCTTCGCAAAAATTAAAAATAGTTGATGTCTTAAAAAGACGGGGGGAAGTGGTTGCACTTGTAGGTGACGGAGTAAATGACGCTCCGGCATTGAAACGCGCCGATATCGGGATCGTTGTTGGTGATGCTTCTGATGTTGCCCGGGAAACAGCTGATCTGGTACTTTTGGACTCAAATTTCGCGACAATTGTCGCCGCAGTTGAGGAAGGAAGAGGAATATTTGCCAATATCCAAAAAGTAATGACCTATCTAATGAGCGATACTTTTGCGGAAGTTATCATAATTTTATTAAGCCTTCTATTTGGCGTACCGTTACCTCTTACTGCCGCGCAAATTCTCTGGATCAATCTGGTGACCG
The DNA here is from genome assembly GCA_964357355.1 of uncultured Gammaproteobacteria bacterium. Taxonomy (GTDB): domain Bacteria; phylum Patescibacteriota; class Microgenomatia; order UBA10105; family UBA10105; genus CAYHKY01. The sequence continues at coordinate 4,093 of CAYHKY010000055.1, forward strand.
ATACATTTCCTACTCTTGCGCTTACGATGGAGCCAAAAGAAGAAAATTTATTGGAACGCCCACCGATTTCACCAGATTTGCCTATATTGAGTCGTAGCATGGTGATCTTTATGATGATCGTATCTTTTTCATCAGGAATCATTTGCTTTCTATTATTTGTATATTTACTGAAAAACGGAACGGATTTACTCTCGGCGAGACTGATTATTTTTACCGTGTTTAGCCTGAAATCACTGGTGTATGTATTTTCTCTGCGGGATCGTTCTCTTCAGATTTGGCGTATGTCACTGACAACTAACTGGTATTTGATTGGTGCAGTAGGTGTGAGTGTATCTTTACTTCTGATGGCAATATACAGCGGACATTTCCATGTGCTTCTGGGTACTCGCAGTCTTCAATTCACGGAGTGGATTTTGGCTATTGGGGTTTCATTAATTATTTTATTTATTGTTGAGATGGCCAAGGTCGGGAAAAAATGGATTACTTGAGAATGGAAAAATTAAATATTTCTGACAGGTTGGGCATGTATAATAGGGCGCTTAAAAATAGATGAAAGCCAATAATTCAGGACGTAATAGTAGAGGCAATGGACAAATAACCATTTAATAAATCCCACACGATAACGCCTGGTACTGACGAACATATATGCTTCTGTTTGGAATACGATCCGGCCAACTTTTTTTAATCGATTCAAGACATCCAACTCATCGCCTCCAAAATCCAGATAAGTGTGATATCCTCCCAACGTGAGAAAAGTGTTCCGTCTGAAGGCCAAATTAAAACCGCCGAGATACAAAACCTGTCCGGTTATCTTATTCAAGAATTTAACCATATTAAAACCTAATTTGTAAGTAAGATAAGCCCAGTAGGGAATTTTTTCAGCAATCGCAGGACCGCCTGCTGCAACAGTCTTGGGATCGGCAAATTCCGCATATATAGTTTTGAGCCAGTGGGGAGGATAGACGCAATCACAGTCAGCACCGACTACAATATCTCCCCGGGCAGCACGCAGCCCCCGATCCCGGGCAGCAACTACACTTTGCATGGATTCAGTGATTACCCGAACGTTAAATGTGCGGGCTATTTCTTCAGTCTTATCTACGGAATTATTATTTACGACAATTATTTCATAAAGACCGGAAAAATCCTGATTCTTCAAAGAAGCAAGACAGCGGCCGATAAGTTTTTCTTCATTATAGGCAGGTACTACGATTGAAATAGCGGGTGAGCGCTGCATTTGGTACAATTATACCTTAATTCCTATGCAGCCATTTTTTTCAGTCATCATACCTACGCTCGAAGAAGAAGAGTATATTCCCAGATTACTTAACGATTTATATGCCCAAAATGATAAAAGCTTTGAAGTTATTGTGGTCGACGGCGGAAGTAAAGATCAAACTGTAACTCAAGTTTCTGAATTTCTGGATAAACTGCCATTGCAAATTGAAATTTCACCCAAAGCAAATGTAAGTATGCAAAGAAACTTGGGAGCAGCCAAAGCCCGAGGTGAGTATCTAGTATTTTTTGATGCAGACGCGCGTATTCCGCCTCGTTTTTTAAATCTGATTCATAAATACTTGACGAATTACAATCGTGATTATCTGACTACTTATATTTTTGCGGATAGCAGAAATGTATATGATAAGGCTGTTGAGAGACTGATCAACATCTCAATTGAAATAGGGTTACTTATCGACAGACCGTTTGTGGTGGGAGCAAATTTCATGGTGACTAAAACCGCGTTTTATAAAGTGGGAGGCTTCAGAGAGGAAATCAAGCACTCTGAAGACTACGATCTTGCATACAGGTTGCATCAAGCCGGATATTCCCTGGGAATTTTAAAAACTCCCCGGTTGGTATTTTCTTTGAGACGATATCGCCATGAAGGCAGGCTTAAAGTACTGCGAAAAAATGCCCAAGCTGTTTTGCATCTTTTAACACACGGCCAAATCACTCAGGATTTATTCGATTACCCAATGGGTGGAGCAATATACAGATTAAAACAAAAAACCCAGATTACACCCTTGGCACTCAAAAAAGCTCAATTATATATCCGAAAATTCATAACTTCTTTGTGGAGTGAATTGAAATAGAAATTAGCGGTAGTGTTTTATGGTTTTTGTGAGCGTTTTTATTTGTTAGTAATCAACCTATTAAGTTAAATGTCACCGCCTCACTCTTAGTGCTTCTAACCAAAAAAACCTTTCCTCATATGCCGGGATATATTTCAGGCGGTCACATCTATACAAACAAACAACAGCATTTTTTGAAAAGCTATCAGATCAAATTCCAGCAAGTCATAAAACAGCTTCTCAAAATTTTTTAAGTGCGGACTGTATGGTGTTTACAAATGCAGTTTGTAACTGAGTAAAATTGCGTTCCTGGTCATACTCACTTATTACACGAAGGCGCGCACGATTACCCAGTGAAACTGTGGTACTTCGATTGGTCAGTAGGGAGTTGAGTTGACTAGGTAATTCTTTTTCAATCAGTGTCACCGGGATGATGATGCCTGTATCCCCAAGTATTTCGACACATCCACCGGAGTCGGTCGTGATACAGGCAAGTCCGGTTGCCATAGCTTCAAGTAGGGCCAGTGACATGCCTTCATAACTTGAAGGCAAAACAAATATACTGCAAGATCGGATAATATCCAACTTCTGAGATTCTTGAGTAACCTTACCGGTAAACAAGATCCGCGGATTGCGGTATTTGATGCGTAAATTCTTTTCCAGATCGCCTTGGCCGATAATTACCAATTTAGTGCTACGTGGAGGATTGAGAGCCAAGAATGATTTAATAAGCACCTCAGGATTTTTTTGAAACGTCAGTCTTCCTAAAAAGAGGATGCCGTCAGTCATCCGGTGTCTTTTGGCAAAATGCGAAGGTCCGGGTGTGTAAAAGTTGGCATCGACTCCATTGGGTAACACGAGTATTTTTTCCGTAACAACGCCTTTTCTAACCCAAAAATCCTTCAGTTTTTGCGAAAAAACATGGAGCATATCGAGTTCTTTACAAACGGAGAGATATGTCATAAATATTGATTTCATCAGCACCTGATATGCGCTTGAATGATTGAAATCCATATGCATGACGCCGGTAAGCGGAATTGACAGTTCTCGGCATAGACCGGGGAGGAAAAAATCAAGCGGTGAAATACCCAAACTGGTATAGATAATATCGGGTTGAAATCTTTCCAGGTGAGTTCTAATAAGGGGTAAGGCTTTTTCTGATGGAATAAATATATAGGTGCGTGCCTCTGCCAGATAATAAGGGATTTGGTGGATGTAAGTTTCTTTAGGTTTGATTTTGGAAAAACGCAATATTTCAACCTGGTGGCCGTGAGTTGTTAAAAAATCATAGAGGCGTTTATTATAAATTCCAATGCCGCCGATGTTGGATTGTTCCTCTCTATCACTGTCAATAAGCGTGACTTTCATAAATATAAACAAATCGTATAATATATGTGACGAAACATATGGCACAAATTATAGCTGACTTGCAGCTGCATTCCAAATATTCACGAGCGGTGTCTCCGGAAATGGTTATCCCCAGGATGTTTGAGTGGAATCTTAAAAAAGGGATCGGACTCTTGGCAACCGGTGATTGGACGCATCCCTTATGGGTGCGGGAGCTTAAAATAAATTTAGAGGAACAGGGAAACGGGTTGTTGAAACTGAAGAAAGAGGTGCGAGAAAAGCTGGTGGATAACGAACTAGCGCGGAAAATGATACACAATGACCCGTTATTTTTACTTTCAGGAGAGGTTTCGTGTATTTATTCACACAACGGAAAGTTAAGACGTAATCACTTGATGTTGTGGGCGCAGTCTTTTGCAACAGTTGACAAAATAAATGCCGAACTTACACGCCGCGGATGTAATATTTCGTCAGATGGCCGGCCAATTCTAGGACTTTCCAGTCAGGAAATATGTGAATTAGTTTGGAGTTTGGATCCGGAGGTTTTAGTGGTGCCAGCTCATGTGTGGACGCCATGGTTTTCATTGTTTGGCAGCATGTCCGGTTATGACAGTCTTGAAGAGTGTTTCGGTCAGTTTACGGATCGTATTTATGCGGTTGAGACCGGACTTTCTTCAGATCCGGCCATGAATTGGCGCATCAAGGAATTGGACACGAGAAGTATTGTTAGTAGTTCTGATGCCCACTCAGGTCCCAAACTCATGCGGGAGGCGACGATTTATGATATTCCTGCCAGTTACCAGCTAAGTTTCGGCGCAATATCCCAGGCACTCAAAAATTATCGGAAAGATACTAGTCTTCCGCATATTTCAGCTACGATCGAATTTTATCCGGAGGAGGGAAAGTATCATTTTTCAGGACACCGGGCGTGTAGCATCCGTTGGTCGCCGCAAGATGTCAAAGAAAAAGGGACAATCTGTCCGGTGTGCGGTAAGCCGATCACGATTGGAGTATTAAACAGAGTCGAAAAACTGGCAGAGAGAACAGAGGAAGAACTGAAATTGATCAAAAAACAAGTAGGAAATACCCACGTCTCTGCTACATACTCAGAAAGTTTTCCCAATCGTCCACCATACATTATGATGGTGCCTTTGGCTGAAATCATAGCCGAAGTGATGGGCGTGCAGTCATTTAGTGTGAAGGTTAGGCTCGAGTATGATAAACTGGTGACGCATTTTGGCGGAGAATTTAATGTTCTGGTCAAAGTTGGTGAAGAGGAGATTGCAGGTGTATCTGGCAGCAGCCTTTCTGACGCAATTGGAAAAGTTAGAAATGGAAATATTACTATTATACCGGGATACGATGGAGTATTCGGAACTGTTCAAATTGAAAGTAAAGTTGCTGAAACAGTCATAGATCAGAAAGAAAAAGAGCAGATGAGTTTGTTTTGAGGTATTGCATTGAGAATATTGAAAAGTTAAGCTGTTATATAATTAAAGTCCGCCTACACTCAAATTCGCCTCGTGGGCTACGTCCACGCAGTCGAATGGTCGTTTCGGCGGACCTAAGAAACAATAAACTCTCCGTCAGCGGACGGATCATTAACTGTTTCTAAGGGAGGTGACATTTTTATGGCAGAGACACAAAGTACTCAAGGAAATGAAAATATGCTGGGAGCGGTCGCATACCTTTTGGGGTTCGTGACAGGCATAATCCTACTTTTTGTTGAAAAGAAAAGTAAATCAGTCCGTTTCCATGCGATGCAATCAACGATACTTTTTGGCGGATTATTCGTCGTCAATTTGGGACTCGGATTTATCCCGTTACTGGGGTGGTTAGCCGGATTTTTACTTTCTTTATTTGGTTTTGTAATGTGGCTGTTACTCATGTGGAAAGCATTTAACGGAGAGATGTACAAAGTACCCTATGTGGGTGCATTGGCTGAGAAACAGTTGGCAAAGATGGGAGTGTAACAAGCGATATTAGATGTTTACTTCCCGAAAAGATGCAGGCGGGGTTTTGGCCGGTGAATTGATAAAACAAGGTATAAAAGCTGATTTAGTCCTTGGAATTGTTCGTGGAGGAGTAGTGGTTGCTAAAGAAGTGGCAGATTTGCTGCATCTGCCGCTAGAGGTATTAGTAGTCAAAAAGTTGGGTGCGCCAAACAATTCCGAGCTGGCAATTGGTGCATTGACTTCTGATGGAGTTACATTCATCGACAATAGTTTAGTAAATTCTCTTGGGGTTGAAAAATCCTATCTTTTTAATGAAGTAAAGATTCAACATCAGGCTTTTACAGTACGGGACAAGAAACTTAGGAAAGGGTATAGTTCCATTTCGGTTATAAATCGACGTGTTTTAGTAGTAGATGACGGAGCGGCAACGGGAGCAACACTTTTTGCAGCTATTAAATGGCTAAAGAAAAAACATGCCGGAACAATTATTCTTGCTTTACCTGTAGCTGCAAAACATGCAGCAGTTGAATTACAAAATCTGGTTGACAGGTGTGTTATCTTAGAAGAACCGGAGGATTTTGGAGCAGTCGGGCAGTTTTATCAGGATTTTAGAGAAGTAAGTGATGACGAAGTAGTTTCATTGTTAAAACCTAAGTAACCTAGGTCACCTAAATATGCTATTAATTGTCGGTCTGGGAAATCCCGGTCCAAAATACGCTTCAACCAGGCATAATATTGGTTGTATGGTAGTTGATCATGTGCTCAAAGACACTCTCACACTGGGTAAATCATGGGGTGAAGATGCGGATCGAAAAGCACTGGTATGTAAAAAAGGCGATTTGGTATTTGCAAAACCTCTGACGTTTATGAACGGTTCAGGTTTTGCAGTCAAGAAGCTCTCCGATTTTTACAAAATAAAACCTGAAGATATTTGGGTGGTACAGGATGATATAGATTTACCGCTAGGTAAAATCAGGTTGCGTGTGGGAGGAGGATCAGCCGGGCATCACGGTATCGAATCGATCATGCGGGAGTTGGGAAATGATACTTTTGTACGGTTCCGTTTGGGAGTCGGGAGAGGTAAACTTGAGATTCAAAAAGGAGCCAGTCAGAATTTGCACCGCCGTTCGGTTGAGAAATACGTCGTATCTCCTTTCACAGATCATGAGGCAGGGGCTGTGCGGAAACTCATCAAGCATGCGGCAGAGGCGATGGAATTGGCGCTCCACAAGGGTCTGGATGTGGCGATGAACCAATATAACTAAGCGTTTAAGTTACTTATTTTGAATAATAAACCCCAATCCATCAAAGACATCCTTAAAAAATTTAATCCGCTGGAAGATAAATATATTTCACGCGAATTTCAAGCATACGGTATCTTTTTGTCTGAGGAATTGCACGATTATCGGCACAAGGCTCTATATATCAGGCTTGCCAAAACTGTTCCGAGGGCTATTTTGGAAAAAGCATTGAATTTCGTCAAGGATGCCAATGCTCGTTCTATGGCAAAACTTTTTATGTGGAAAGTAGCCGAGCTCCGCCGGAGTGTTTTATGAAACGCCTTCATCTCATTATCTCAGGTTTGGTGCAAGGGGTTGGATTTCGGGCTTGGGTTCGCGGCGCAGCCCGCGATTTAAAATTGGTCGGTTGGGTTATGAATCGGGAAGATGGGGCAGTGGAAATAATTGCTGAAGGTGATGAGCCAGGACTTAAAAAACTCACAACCCATTCCCGTATGGGTCCGGCAGGTGCGATAGTAAAATCAGTTCAGGATTCATGGCAGGAGTCAACCGG
>CAYHKY010000056.1:0-10956 GCA_964357355.1 uncultured Gammaproteobacteria bacterium
ATGCAAATGAAATGGAGCAGGGTATGGCTGTAAAAAAATACCAGGATTTAAGTCTTGATCCTGCTTTACCGCTTTTTAATCGGGCTGTAGGCGGTGTATATCCGCCGGGTTCAGTATTTAAAATTGTTCCTTCCATTGCAGCTCTTGAGTCAAAAGTGATTACCGGGGAAACAGTATATGAGGATACAGGTATTCTGCGCGTGAACCAATTTAGTTTCAGTAATTGGTACTTTTCACAATACGGTAAAACCGAAGGATTTGTGGATCTTCGCAAAGGTATAGCCAGAAGCAACGATATATTTTTTTACCGTTTAGGCGAGGCAACCGGGGATATAGGGATTGCCGCGTGGGGTAAAAAATTGGGTTTGGGCGAAAAGTCAGGAATAGAATTAACCGGAGAAGCCGAAGGGATTATGCCTGACAGAAATTGGCGTAAAACAGTCCGTAACCAGGAGTGGTATTTGGGTGACACTTACCATTTAGCTATCGGGCAAGGGGATCTGCAGGTGACGCCCTTGCAAATAAACCGCCTCACGGGGGTAATCGCCGGTGGCGGAGTGTTGTGCAAGCCGACACTTTTAAAAGTCGCTGGTTTACCAGTTGGTGCTCAGGGAATGTCGCCTGATGCAGGCAGATGCAAAGATCTAGGAATTAAAAAGGAAACACTTAAATTAATTACTGACGGTATGGAACGTGCTTGTTCCAATGATGGCGGCTGGGGATATCAGGGAACAGGATGGCCGCTTTTTGATTTTACTGTGATGCAGGAAGAATTAGGTGATGCCAAAGGAACAGGTATTAGGAAGCGCGTGCCCGTAGCATGTAAAACCGGAACCGCGGAATTTGGTGACCCCAATGGTCAGACTCATGCATGGTTTACCGCTTTTGCCCCGATACCAGAGTCGGTCGCGGGCGGACACGGCACGGGGCAGGCACCAAATTCTGAAAATATTCCGATGATTATCGGAGATCCGGAAATAGTTGTTACTGTATTTGTGGAAAAAGGCGGTGAAGGATCTTCAGTTGCCGGCCCGATTGCCAAAAAAGTGTTGGAGGAGTGGTTCAGGAGATAGATACCTTTGTATCGTATCCACTCCTCACCTGACGAGAACATTCTATCCTTGACAGAAGTTAAGACCTATAGTATTATATACAACATGGTCGTAGAAAATGCGTCATCAGCGTCAGAATTAGATGCCTTACCAACGGGTTAAAGCTATTCTAAGTGAACCTGGTGTTCCATGCTATGTACGGGCAGCAAATGCTTTAGGATATTTACAGGATGCCCAATATCCAAACTCTAGCAATTATTGGGTCGCGTTAATAACTTCCCCTACCCGCAGCCTTGCTCATGCTGGTATTGTCACCCAAGACGGAAAAATTATTGTACCTGGTTATAATGATCTACCAACTTTTATTGCTCCTATAACGTTTACTCCTAGCTCTGAAATTCATTTTGATTCTCCTGATAGTCACTCTTGGCAAGTTTTTTTAGTAGGATCTGATCCTCAGGTTGCAAAAGCAAGTATTGAATATAGAAATCGCCTCATTGCTTTAGAGAAATCTCCTGGGGATGTAAGTCCAGTAGACATTCATGCACTGCGGTCTAAGACAGCACAAGAGTTACAAAGACATACAGGGCATTTTGGTAACAACCTTCTCCTTTGCCATAGTCAATTAGAAATACGATTGTTATCAGAAAAAGAAGCAAATCAAATTGATGCGCATTACGCAGATGAAATGTTACTTTCACCTGAAAGTGTCCTTGATGCACTTCGTCCATCTATGCAAGGAATGGTTGTCGAATTTCAACAAAGAGACGTTCAAAAATGGATACCTATTATTACTGGCTTTTTTAGTGCTGAAATATATCCAGCTTTTGTTCGGGAACTGGCTGATTTACTTCCAGTTACATTTCAAGATTGGAAATACAAAAAAGCACTGGCGACGGGGTTAATTGCAACAAGTAAACGTCTCGGCGTTGACTGGAGTCATCCCATTGGAGTTGTTAAAAGACATTTGCAGCTGGTACATTCTTTTCGTGAAGAAACACTCTATTTAATTGCAAGACACTCAAATTTAGTTGGTCGTGAAGATTTCACGTCTGAAGCTCATATGGATAGATTACGAAGAGCATTGCGCATCATTGCCAATGTGTATAAACGAGAAGATTCTCCGTGGGCACCTCGACCATTTAAATTCAATCTCCCTGTGGTTGACTCATCCATTGTACTATAAATATATAGACGTAACTAATAGTTCGTTACTCTGAGATTATGGTTTATGAGAAGCTTATGCAGTTGCGAATTCACGAGCATGGAGAATTTCTCCACGGGCTAGCGTGCGTACATCTTTTGAATTCAAAGTAAGCAGTGCTATCGTTTTTCCTTCTCCAGTTACGAACTCTACCTCAAAAGCCTCGTCATCGTATGTATGAACTACAGCTCCCAAGTCACCTTCTTTTAGGCCATGCTTTTTAATATCATGTGCGAGTACTACTATATCTAATTCCTCTACCATATTTTTTACCTCTAACTTTGGTTATTATACAGGATATGCTGTCACAAATCGAGGGTATTTTTGATTTGGTTCAAGTATCCATATAGTTTGTATTTTAACTTTTGTACTCTTAGGTGTATTTATCACAGCCCCGATTAAATACTTTGTACCGAAAGGCGAAGAAATTTTTTCATCCACGTTTTTAGATTGGGCAATTTTTCGTAGTGTTTTTTCCAATAGTTCGACATTTAGTTCAGTGTACCCGAGCGAACGAAAATATTTGGCTTTGAACTTTCCGATGACGTGTGTTTCAGAAAGTAAATATTTAAGCAGTTTAGTTTTTGGAATAATCGCGTTTTTGCCTGTTGGCAATTTCATGTACATGTATAAGTATATTATCATGAAAAAACGTGAATAAGTTCTTCTTTTCAGATCTTGGTTTACCGCATTTACGCCCTTGCCCGCCGCAGCTCTGACGAAGACGGGTTCATCCGAATTAGATTCAACAATTACCGGAGATCCGGAAATAGTTGTTACTGTATTTGTGGAAAAAGGCGGTGAAGGATCTTCAGTTGCCGGCCCGATTGCCAAAAAAGTGCTGGAGGAGTGGTTCAGGAGATGATCTAGTGGGTGAAATTTGTTGCAGGTAAGATGCGGGCTTTTAACAAATAACCGTTGATATACCAAGAGCGTTTTAAAGTGTTCAGAATCAAAGGCTGACGGCGGAATTTACGAAAAGAAAATAAACAGTTGACTTTAAGTGTTGGGTCAAAATAAATCTTTGTCCCTCTTGTTCCTAACCGGACAGAGAATTCTATATCCTCTGCCATAATGACACTGGTTAACTTCTCATCAAAACCCCCGCTTTTAATAAACACTTTTTTTTTGATTGCAAAATTACCACTCCAAAAAGCCTGGACGCCTGAAACAAGTTTGGTAAAGCGAAAATACCAGGTAAAATAATTTAAAGTATCGGTGAGCCAGTGGACCCACGGTCCTGCATCAATCATCACCGGTGGTCCGGCAATCACATCAAGATCTGGATAGTTATTTAATTTTTCTTGAATATGTTGAATATAGGTAAAAGACGGCCTGGTATCGGCATCAAGAAAAATAAGCAGCTCTCCCCGGGAATTCCTGGCACCCGTATTTCTTGCAGCAGACGCACCTTTTCGTGTTTCAGATATTACCCGAACTGGGTATTTTTCGGCGATTTTTTTCGTTCTGTCAGTCGAATTGTTATCAACAACAATAACTTCGTATGGGGTTTTTGTGGTCTGGTTTAGTATCCCCGAGAGACATTCTGCCAAACACTTTTCTTCATTATGGGCAGGAATGATGACGGAAATATACGGGTAGTTAATATTCTTCATACACCTGAAGTTTACTATAATCGCTATAATAGTTACCACTTATAAAATATGTCAGAGCTTGTTCGTTCCGGCCGTTATTTTATTAAACAAAACGAACAGCATAAAAAACCTCAGTAGGGTACGTATATGCTAAACGAACTGGGTCTATCTACAATCAAAGAGAAACCCCATTCATCACGCTCGGTCCTTGCAGTCCATTTCAAACTTCACGGTGGAGATGGAGTGTCACTTCAATCCCAACTGCTACGAAATTCATTACGTCATAATTTTTATGATATTTACGAATGTTGTGCAGATTTACCCGCAAACTTCCAAGGATTAAAATTACCTGAAATATCTTACCAATCCGCAGAAGCTGTTGATCTTAGGCGAAGTATATTTAACCCAACAAACAACGTATTTGAAGGAGAACTATTAACTCGACTAAATTTGCAACATGCTGTTATTCGAAAGTCAGTAGAGCGATTTATTGATGAAAATCATATTCCGGCAATTCATATCCATAACATCCTGTCACTTCCTTATAACGTAGCTGCAACAGTTGCTTTTTATGATATTGCGAAAAATCGTCCGGACCTGCAAATCATCGCGCATCACCACGACTTAATTTTTGAAAACCGTCAACATATTTTTCCCACACCCAAATTTCCTGTTATCGCAGACCGTTTAAATGAAGCATTACTTCCTAATCTACCCAATATTAAACACGTCACTATAAACAGTATAGCAGCAGCAAATTTACAAACAGAAAAAGACATTCAAGCAACAATTGTTCCGGATGGATTTGATTTCGAAATGTCCGGCCAAGAAAAAAGTGTAAACAACAGATTCCGGGAATTAGCCGGTATTGACCGGAACGATTTAATTATAGGTGTCATGACGCGATTTGTACCTCGTAAAGCAATAGAGTTTGCGGTTCAGTTTGTATGTGCACTTCAACAGAAGCGTTCAAAACTGGAGAATATACCTGGTGGTATAGGACCACAAAGGAGAAATTTTACTGCGGAAAATGCCATCATTTTACTTTTACCTCAACATGAGGATCGTACAGATAATAGTCATTATTTTGACGCTATTAAAAATTACGCTGCACAACTGGGGATAAAAATCGTCGAAGCAGAAAATTTAGTTGAATCAGACATAATAAACAACGGTCATGCATTAGATAAAATCTCGTTTTATGATGTCTATCCTGAACTCGATATAGTCTGTTATCCCACGACGCAAGAAGGTTTTGGAAACCAGTTATTAGAGGCCATCGCCCTCGCGGGTACCGTACCAGTGGTGTTCGAATACCCCGTTTTTCGCAAAGATATCGCGCAATATGTTCCCCATATCGTTTCTCTTGGCGATACTTATTTTGCAAATGACACTATTTCCGAGCTAAAAATTCTCCCGAACAGTGTTATTGAACGAGCAGTAAATATATCAATTCAATATCTTCTTGATCCTGATTTGGCATATAGATATAGTCAGGAAAATTTCCGACTCGCGAAATCAAAATTTGATATCAAATTAGTGTCAGAACAATTTGCAAAAATGATAGGATAATAATCATGTATCAATAAAATTAAACCAAATCCCTGATAGTGGTTAAGGTTGTGGACAGCTTCTAATTTGCAATAATTTAGAATTATTCCTACCGTGTTGGGAGATTGCGGTTATCACTCTACCAACTATGTCGTCAATTAAGTTAAAGAAGGTACAGTTTCTGGTGCAGAATTAGGTGCGCTATCAGCTGAAGTATTGCGCAGCACAGGCTCCAGAGCTGCGATGAGCAGTTGTTCAGCTGTTTCCAACGTGAAATGTGATCTGGCCCAGTAGAGAGCATTGGTTTGTAATTGTGCCAGTTTATCAGGAAAATGCATGAGACTAAGAATTTGTTGAGCTGCCTCATAAGGAGATTCGACAAGTATGCCTATCGGATAATAAGGTTCTGACAATATTTCTCGCGTACTTTGACTTCCATTTCTGCCAATGACGGTGGAGCCAGCCGACATGGCTTCGACAGGAACCCGACCAAATGGTTCATCAGGTGACGGCATAAAACAAATATCATAAGCATTGTAAAGATCCTCAAGTTGAGTGTGAGACTGATCTCCGATCCAATGCAGTTCGACTGCATTATTCGTATTTGTGCGTCCATTTGTTCGATTGAGGAGTGAATGAAAAAAGCGCTCGTGTTGTGGTTTAGCACCACCTGCTACCGTAATTTTTACCCGGGAAAACGAATCATTCTCTAATGGTGTAGGAAAAAGTTGTTGCAGTTCGGAGTATAATTCAGTTACCCATTCCAGACCTTTTTCAGGAGCGATTCTGCCTACAGTGAGTATACCCAATTGATCAGGTGAAAGAAACTTTTCCCGAAAATCCGGCCCGTTGTTAAATCGTTTCTCAGCACTAAAATCACGACCCACTTGCGTAGGAACAACGGTTATTGGTTGTTTCACTCCATTTCTGTGTAGGGATGTCGCCACACTTTTAGATATCGCGATGTTCAAAGGAACACTGTTTGCGATAGCTACTTGAAGTTTTCGTATGCCTGGACGTTGGATATATGCATGAACTAAATGATTGAGTGAGTCATGTCGGGATTCGTAAAGGGGTGCATCAATTATCAGTCTCCACAGTGCTACACATCTATCTTTGAGTTCTTGTGGAAGTGCCCAATAGATTGTCGCTGTATAAAGAGTAGGTGTATTGAGCAGGATGATTCTTGGGTCAAACTCATTTAAATGGTCAATTGTTTTTTCCAGTTCACGAGGAGCGGGTATATGTTGACGGGTAAACGGTATCTGAATCATCTTTTCATTAGAATATGCCCTATAGGGCAATTGTGGTACAGGATATGGGGTTATGAGTAAGCCTTCCAGACTCTTAAACTGCAGCAAATTATGAGTACTTTTTTCGGTACCGCCTGTAGATCTTATGTTATTGTCGAGTATATCAGCAACCCGCAGCCTTTCTGACATAAGTGAATATTATAGGTTATGATATTATTGTTTGCAAGGACGGATTGTGGAATTACAGGATTTGCACGGTATATAATTACTGTTTGATATTGATATGTTAAAGTAAATCTATGACCGAGCGGGAGGCACATATTGGGTTTAGCAAATTCGTAGGAGTGGGACCATTAAAATTTAAACATCTGGTTAACTTTTTTGGGTCGGCGGTACGCGCCTGGGAGTCTGGGGCAAATGAACTTTTGAAAGTTGGTTTTGGCCAGATTCTGACACAGAAATTTCAGGATTTCCGCGGTAAGTTTAACCCCCAAGTTTATGAGAATGAGTTGTTGGCAAAAGAAATAAAAATAGTGACCCGGGTTGACCGCGAGTTCCCCCAAAAACTTCTGGAGATTGCGGATCCGCCGATTGTATTGTATGTCAGAGGAAAATTACCGAATCAGGACTTACCTCATATGGGGGTTGTCGGGACGAGGAAACCGACTAATTACGGCCGGGATATTTCTGCCAAATTAGCCGGAGATTTAGCACTTGCCGGTTGTGTCATTGTTTCCGGTTTGGCCCGGGGAGTTGACAGTATTGCCCATAGAGCTACTTTGGACAGTGGAGCATTCACGGTAGCAGTATTGGGTTGTGGTGTAGATATCATCTATCCGCCGGAACACAAAGATCTTTACTATGAAATTATTGAGAAAAATGGGGCAGTTATATCCGAAGTCCCCCCCGGACAGACGGTACTTAGAGGTTTGTTTCCGGCACGAAACCGGATTATTTCAGGCATGTCACTTGGAGTATTGGTGACTGAGGGAGCCCAGGATTCCGGTTCACTGATCACCGCCAGATTGGCAATTGAACAAGGACGGGACGTTTTTGCAGTCCCCGGTCCGATCACGAGTTATCTTTCCATAGGTCCGGCAAATCTTATCAAAGAGGGAGCCAAACTGGTTAGCAGTGTTTCGGATATTTTGACAGAAATAGGCATTGTCGCAATTAATCCTAAGCAAAACGGAATCAAGGAAAAATATCAGGGACTTGATGAGCATTCTCAGAAAATAGTTGATCTACTTCTGGGTGGTGAAATGTTCTATGATGAAATAATCCGTTCCAGCAAGTTGAGTGCAGCAGTGGTCGGATCAATCATCTCGACGCTTGAGCTGTCTGGTATAATACGTGGTTCCGAAAACGGGAAGTACGGACTTAAATAAAATATCCATCATTTGTACGTCATAGCTGGTTTGTAAGCCTGTTAGGCTGCTATAGCGGCCTAGATGTGTATATGGCCGGAACAAATTCAATTATTCAGGCTATGTATTTAATATCGGTACTAATTTGTATTTATTTTACATATGAATCTTATACTCGTTGAGTCACCTACAAAAGCCAGGACTCTCGGTAAATTTTTGGGATCTAAGTACGTGATCGAGGCAACATTCGGACATCTTAGGGATCTTCCCAAAGGGGAATTAGGTGTTGACGTGGATGGAGGTTTTACCCCCAAATACGTCATTCCCAGAGACAAATCCAAAAAGGTCAAAGAACTGAAAGCCATGGCCAAGGATTCAACCAAAATCATCCTAGCAACTGATCCTGACCGGGAAGGTGAGGCCATCAGCTATCATATGGCCGTGATCCTTTCAAACAAGGGCTCAAGAATTACTTCGGAGCACATAGATGAAAAAAGGTTTCAGCGGATAACGTTTCATGAAATAACTCCTGAGGCCATAGAAAATGCCCTGAAAAATCCGGGAAAAATAAATTTTCCACTCGTCAATGCACAGCAGGCCAGGCGTGTGTTGGACAGGTTAGTAGGTTACAAACTATCTCCACTCATTCAAAAGAAACTTGCCAGGAGATGGTTGTCAGCCGGCCGTGTGCAGTCGGTCGCCGTACGCCTGATCGTTGAACGCGAAGGGGAAATTGCGAAGTTTAGTAAAGAAGAGTATTGGGTGATTGAGGCGGATTTTTATTCAAGTCATCCTGAACTTGTTTCAGGATCTCTTTCTAAAAATGAAGAGATTCCGGGTCAAACCCGGAATGACAAGTTGATAAAAGCCAAATTAGTAGCGAAAGAAGGTATTAAATATGAACTAAGTCAAACAATTAAATTGTTCGATGGTAGTTATACATTTACGAAATCAACAATAACAGATAAAAAAACAGTTGACTATATAATTACCGATTTAAAATCTCCATTTATCATTTCGGCAGTTGATAAAAAAGAAATCAAACGTTATCCGGCTCCACCCTATACGACATCTACGCTGCAAATTGATGCGGGAAGAAAATTAGGATATAGCGCCAAAAGAATTATGCAGACAGCTCAGCGTCTCTATGAAGACGGGCTTATTACTTATCACCGGACTGATTCGGTTAATTTGTCAACCAAATTTTTAAGTGCCGCCAAATCGTTCGTAGAGAAAGAATTTGGCCGTGAGTATTCCCATTACCGGACTTATACTACCAAAACCAAACTAGCCCAGGAAGCACATGAAGCGATCCGGCCGACCGAAATAAGACAGAAATCAATAGGCAGCGGTGATGAAAGAGATAAACTTTATGATTTGATTTGGAAAAGAGCTGTAGCCAGTCAGATGAGTGAAGCTGTTTTTGATTCTACCACCATAGATATCACATCTGCCAATAATTATTTGTTTCAGACACAGGGATCGATCATAAAATTTGCAGGGTTTCTCAAAGTTACCGGAGTAAATGGTGAAACGACAGTTTTGCCGGAAGTGATAGCCGGTGATACAGTGGATATAAGCAGGTCTATTCCCGAGCAGAAGTTTACGGCCTCACCACCCAGATACAGCGAAGCATCGCTAATAAAATCCATGGAAGAAGATGGTATTGGCCGGCCGTCGACATACGCGCCGACTATTTCCACAATTGTAGAGCGCGGATATGTAGAAAAGGAAACAAAAGAGGACGGCCGTAAAACCCGAAACTTTGTTCCTACACCCCTCGGGTTTTTAGTCAGCGATTTTTTAGTCAAATATTTTCCGGACATAGTGGATCTGGCATTTACTGCCACCATCGAACAAGATTTGGATGAGGTTGCCCAGGGGGAAAGAGAATGGTTGCCATTGATTGCCGAATTTTACGAGCCGTTCAAAGACAAGATTATGCATGTTGAAGAGACGGTTGAAAAACTTGAAACTCCGGTTGTGAAAACCGGAAAATCATGTCCGTTGTGTACACAGGGTGAAGAAATTATCAAGACGGGAAGATTTGGGAAATTCCTGGCTTGCACGCGTTTCCCTGAATGTAAATATACGAAAAATCTGTTGGAAAAAATCGGCGTTAAATGTCCTGAATGTAAATTGGGGGAAATTGTCATGAGAAAATCCAAGCGCGGCCGCGTTTTTTACGGTTGCGAGCGCTATCCGCAGTGCAAATTCGCATCCTGGCAAAAACCAAAAATTGAAAACAATTTAGAACCTGTCGCCCGGGATACATGAAATGATGGAGCTAAATAATCAATAATCTTTATCCATGAAAAAGATCGAACAATCCAAATTTTTGCAGCAAATCGTACCCCTTCTGTTGACGGTAGTTATTTTGGCAGTATTGATTGTGCTGCTTTATGGTTATATAACCCTGCTAAATCTATTGCCTACGCAGGAAAAAGTCAGGTTGGTAGTGAATCCGGTGGATGTGTTTGTCGGGATCACGATATATTTGAAAACTGCCATAGATTTCGCTATCTTTATGGGCCGGATGATGTCAACCAACCAGGGATGGCGTAATCGAATTGCCATAGAGATTGGAACTGCTCTGGGAAATGCTCTGGGAACAGGGGTGGTGATTGCACTTTGGGTGGTATTTAAAGAAGTTAAATGGCTTTTGGCACTGATGGTATTTATTGCTTCAATGGTACTCTTTGAGCTGGCGCACGGAGGTCTTGAGCACTTTGCCAACTGGGAAGGTCAAGGCGCGATTAAAAGTTCCGTATACCGTTATCTGCATCGGTTTCTGGATATAACAACAGCGATTTTTGAACCGATTCTCAAGCGCATTATGCCGGATTTAGGAGAGAAATTGAAGGGTAAAGAGGGGCTTACGTGGAGTCCTTTGTTTGCGTTTTCTTTCAGTCTGCCTATTATTTTAGGTCTTGA
>CAYHKY010000057.1:0-10145 GCA_964357355.1 uncultured Gammaproteobacteria bacterium
TCCTCCTATACACATAGCCTACAAGATTACTAATTACGCAGCAAGTCTATTATATCTATGTGGTGAGGTTTATCGATAATTGTTCTGATGAGTTTTTTCGGAATAATTATACCAAGTGCTTTTAAATCTTGAAATTTCTTTAAGGCATGCTTTGTAAATTTTACTTTCACTAATTTAGTATAGCTGGAATTATACAATTCGGGGAAATAAAGGAGGTTGGGATTTGATTTTGGAAGCGGAGAATTGGGCGAGAATTTTTTCGGCTGTTTCGGGTAAAAAGGGTAGCAGGTGATATGCTATCTCCCCTATTTCATTAACTGCGTTTTGTAACACTTCCGTCAATTTATTCTGATCGGTGATTTTCCACGGTTCGTTGTCGTTAATAAATTTATCCGTTCGTTTAATTTTTTCCCAGATCCAGGATAGAGCTTGATCAAATTGAAAACTATCAATAGTTTTTATATATTCCGGGTTAAATTCTTTAACATTTGTCAGGGTAAGTGCGACTTTTTCAGAAAGTTTGGCCACCCGCGCAACCAGATTGCCTAAACCGTTAGCCAAATCTGCGTTGTAGACTTCTTTAAACCGGCGCTCCGAATAATCACCATCATCATACGGCGGAATTTCCCGTAGCAGATAATATCGAACGGGATCTACACCGTATTTTTCGACTAAATCAAACGGGTTAACGACATTTCCCAGGCTTTTACTCATCCTTTGACCTTCACTGGCGATAAATCCATGGATAAATATTTGTTTAGAATTTGGTAATCCTGCAGACATGAGCATCGCCTGCCAAATGGCACCTTGTTGGCGAATATTATCTTTGCCGGCAATTTGAACGACAGGCCACCATGCACGGAATTTTTTTTCATTGTTTGGCCAGCCGATAGTTGAAATATAATTGACAAGCGCATCAAACCAGACATACATGACTTGTTCAGGATCATTCGGCACGTCAACACCCCAAGGCATTTTTTTCTTAAGTCTGGAAATACTGAAGTCCTCAATACCCGACCTGACAAATGACAGCAATTCGTTATACCTGGTTTTTGGGATAACGAAGTCAGGATTATCTTTGTAAAATAGAAGAAGCTTTTCCTGATATTTGCTGAATCGAAAAAAGTAATTTTCTTCTTCAATAATTTCAAGAGTAAGAGTTGGATGAATCGGACAATGGTTATTGACAAGTTCTGAATCAGTTTTTTCGAGTTCGCAGCCGACGCAGTATTTTGAACGGTAGTTTTTTTTATAAATATCACTATTATTGAAACATCGTTTCCAAAACTCCTGGGCTGCTTTCAAATGATATTCTTCTGTGGTGCGAATAAAATTTGTGGAACTTAAGTTGAGAGTGGGGATAAGATTTTTGAATCGCACAGCAAATTCATCGCAGTAAGTTAGGGGATCTTTTTTTTGCTCAAGAGCCTTTCTGTAAATTTTCAGACCGTGTTCATCCGTACCCCAGTTAAAACAGACTTCATACTCCAATAACCTTTTGAATCGTGCTACCGCATCTGCCTGCAATATTTCTAGCGCAAAGCCAATATGCGGATCAGCATTAACATATGGAGTGGTCGTCGTAATATAAAATTTTTGCTTATTCATTTTTCTATCCAGGACAGCCCTAATTGTATATTATCCGGGTCTTGAAAAGCGAGCATATATAAATTTATACTCTCCGTCAGCGGACGGGCATCAGTATAGAATGCGTTATGGCCTCGCAAATTCAAGTAAGTTGGTTATATCACAACAGGAACGCATGCTAAAATACGTAAATGAGTTTAACCGGGAGGTCACATAAGATTGAGTTTAATGATCAGTTTGTCAAAGCGCTGGAAGCTATTGAAGCCGGAAAAAACATCTTTATTACGGGTAAGGCAGGCACCGGCAAATCGACTCTGCTTAGATACTTTCGCGAAAAAACCCCTAAAAATACAGTGGTGTTAGCATCAACCGGAGTTGCCGCAGTGAATATTCGCGGGCAGACCATTCACTCATTTTTTCGTTTCCGGCCAGACATCACGGTTGAAAAGGTTAAAAATAAATACAAAAAACTGCTGAATGCACATTTGTATAGGAAAATAGAAACACTTGTAATTGACGAGATTTCCATGGTACGTGCCGACTTATTTGATTGTGTGGATGCTTTTTTACGCATGCATGGTCCTAAAAAAAATCAGTCTTTTGGAGGGGTGCAGTTGGTGATGATCGGTGACCTGTACCAACTTCCACCGGTGGTAACGGGAGCTGAGCGGGAAATTTTTGTCAACCATTATCCGAGTCCCTATTTTTTTGATGCAAAGGTGTTTTCCGGATTTGAAATAGAAATTATCGAACTGGAAAAAATCTACCGTCAAAAAGACGAGGCATTTGTGAGAATATTAAACGGCATCCGAAATAGAAGCATTGATGAAGCCATGTTTACGCAACTTAATACGCGAGTGCAACCGGATTTTGAACCGCCGCCCAAAGATCCATATATACACCTTGTCACTACGAATGCCAAAGCAGAGGAGATAAATATCCGGGAGTTAAATAAATTATCGGGAAAGAAATATAAATTCACCGGAGAGTTAAGCGGCGAGTTTGATCAAAAAACTTTACCGGCACCACAGGTTTTGGAACTAAAGGTCGAGAGCCAAGTAATGCTGACCAATAATGACCGCGAACACCGTTGGGTGAACGGGACCGTGGGCAGGGTGACTAAAATTGAATTAACAGATGTAGGAGACGTTATTTGGGTTCGTTTGGAGACCGGTGAAACGGTAGACGTGTATCATTATCGCTGGGACATGTTTCGGTTTATGTATAACCAGGTCTCGCAGCGGATCGACACGGAAACCACCGGGTCCTATTCTCAATATCCTTTAATACTTGCGTGGGCTTTAACGATCCATAAATCGCAAGGCAAGACATTTGAGAAACTGATTGTCGACATGGACCGCGGCGCTTTTGCCCATGGGCAAACATATGTGGCGTTGTCGCGTGGCACCACACTTGCGGGATTGGTACTTAAAAAGCCAATTGAGAAAAAGCATCTGCTGCTTGATTGGCGGGTGGTGAAGTTTCTGACGCAGTTTCAATATGCGAAATCGGAAATCGCATTATCGCTGCCCGATAAAATTAAAATCATCAAACAGGCGATAGCCGGAAAACAAGGGTTGGATATAGTCTATTTGAAAGCCAATGATGAGAAGTCTCATCGGACCATTCAACCTGCAAAGATAGGTGTAATGGAATATCTGGGGAAAAAATTTACCGGAGTTTCCGGTTTTGACGAATTGCGCGGTGAGGAAAGGATATTTCGGGTAGATCGGATACTTACACTGCGAATTTTTTCTGGAGATCCTTCGAATAATCGAAATAGATTGTCATAAAGTTCAGCGTTTGCGCGCGTAGAGTTCGACAAATACAAGGATTGCCACAAGTAATACAAGATATATCCAGTGAGTGAGACCCAGAAGGCGCAGAAATAAATAGAGTGTTAGGCCTGCGCTTAGTAAAAATGCCCGGCGGGTGTGATCCAATATATATGAAGCAAATCCATATACTGTGAAGAAAAAAAGCACAAAAAATATCGTCCGGTGAAGAAGTAATTCTGGTGAAATTACCAGCACTTCTCCCAACATAAATAGTAAAGATATAATTCCTAAAATAAGTGTCCAGAGTTTGCGCGGTTTTTTATGCAGTTGATGCATATTTTCATTGTAAGTAAATTACCCGAGTGCTACAATCGGCAAGCCTGACCATGAGCCAAGACACTCTCTTCATTATTGTTACGATTACGATTGGATTTGGAATACTCGTCATTATCCTCAAGCGTTGGTTAATAGATACGAAACACCAACCGGATGAGCTCATATCCCAACTCCTCAAATCTTTTGACAGTAGGTCACATGAGCAGGCAAAAGAAATCAGAGACATGAGCCATGTCTTAAATCAGCGGTTGGACAATGCCGCCCGCGTTATTTCCGCGGTGCAGAAAAATATCGGCGAGTTTAGTGAAATCGGGAGGTCGATGCGGGACTTACAGGAGTTTTTAAGGAGTCCGAAGTTGAGAGGCAATATCGGTGAAGAAGTATTGGCAGATCTCATCAGCCAGATGTTTCCCAAAAACTCTTTTTTTCTGCAATACGGCTTTAAGTCAGGAGTCAGGGTGGATGCTGCAATCAAAACAGATGCAGGGATTCTTACGATTGACGCTAAATTTCCTATGGAAAATTACCAAAAAATGGTCAAAGGCGAGACAGAGCAAGAAAGGGAAAGAGCAAAAAAAGAATTTATTAGGGACGTAAAGGGTCATATTGAAACAATTAGCGATAAATATATATTACCGGATGAAGGGACGCTGGATTTTTCACTCATGTATGTTCCAAGTGAGCCGGTATTTTATGAGCTCGTGCAGATCGTTGAAGTCATGAGTTTTGCCAAACGCCAAAGAGTCTACCCAGTCTCCCCTACTACCCTTTATGCGCATTTGCAAACAATCCTTTTATCATTTGCCGGCAAACAAATGGAACAAAAATCAAAGGAAGTATTTAAAATTTTACGGGCAATGCTTGGGGATTTTGAAAAAATTGAAGTGAGTTTGGGAGTATTGGGAAAACATTTAACTAATGCCTATAACCAGATGGGACAGGTGAACCAGGGAGTTGTGAAACTCGGCCAAAAACTCAAAGACAGCCAGACGCTTGATGGTAAACCTGAGCAGGAGCAATTGCCAGTGATTGAAAAAAACTAGTCAATTGGTTGTATAATAATTCAATATGCCGTGGTGGGGAATGCATTATTGGGGGAGTTTTGACCCGGGGAAATTTGTGTTTTTCCCTGTACTTGTGCCGGCGCTTATTTGGTCGATGATGTGGAAAGGCTTGGCACTTTGGCGGGCTGCCCAAAATAAACAGAAGGGCTGGTTCGTAGCCTTGCTTTTCATAAATACTGTAGGAATCCTGGAAATTATTTACCTGCTTTTCTTCTCTGTTCCTCCCAAGAAAAAGAAAGCATGAAAAATCTGTTGATTCTCCACGGATCTTATGGTAATCCTCACAAAA
Organism: uncultured Gammaproteobacteria bacterium; assembly: GCA_964357355.1. Taxonomy (GTDB): domain Bacteria; phylum Patescibacteriota; class Microgenomatia; order UBA10105; family UBA10105; genus CAYHKY01. The sequence continues at coordinate 5,055 of CAYHKY010000057.1, forward strand.
ACTGGTACCAGTATGTAGGTATTAAGGCGCAAGAGAAAGGTTATGTTGTCAATATTCCACAACTGCATCACATAGATGAGTTGGATTTGGATAAAATATTCCAATTCCTACTTGAACAAAATTTCATTAATTCTGAAACAGTTATTATCGGACACTCATCAGGCGCAGCCTATATTTTAGGCATCTTACAAAGACTTCCAAAAGATTCGGTTATTCAGAAAGCTATTTTGGTAGCAGGTTTTGTGGATGCCCATTTGACTAAAAGACTTTTTCAGGAAGTTCCTCAGAAACATTACTTTAAATTATTTCCGAAGCGTTGGAACTGGCGAAAAATCCGACAGAACTGCCGTAAATTTATTATTATCCATTCTACCAATGATCCTTATATTCAAATGAGACATGCAAAAACATTGCAAGAAAAACTGGATGGAAAATTAGTAATAATTGACGGAGGACAACATTTTTCTGTAAATTCCGGAGGAGAGAGGTTTAAAAAATTCCCCGACATTCTTCAATATTTAGAGTGAGGTATAATTTACTTCACCATGACACATCCCCACCAAAATAAAATCCTAAATCCCGAGCAGGAAAAGGCAGTGCATTTCGGGGAGGGGCCGCTGCTTATCATCGCCGGAGCAGGAACGGGGAAAACTACCGTTGTCACAGAAAGAATCAAACACTTCATCACTGCAGGTTTAGCCAATCCGGCGGAAATATTAGCCCTCACTTTTACGGAAAAAGCTGCCCGGGAGATGGAGGAACGGGTTGACCAGGCTATGCCATATGGGTATACCAGTATGTGGATATCGACGTTTCACTCTTTTTGCGACCGGATCCTGCGCGCCGAAGCAGTCCACATCGGTTTAAATCCCGGTTACAGACTGCTGGGAGATGCAGACGCGACGATGCTCGTTAGAAAACATTTGTTTGAGTTTGCTCTTGATTATTTTAGGCCTTTAGGGAATCCCAATAAGTTTATCGGCGGGATGCTCAACCATTTTTCGAGACTTAAAGATGAGGACGTGACACCCAGTGAGTACGCTGAGTGGGTGAAGTCAAAATCATCCACCTACGCCAAGGCTTCGGCGGACAAGGAAGAAGAGATTTTAGAAAATAAAAAATTCGCGGAATTAGCCGGAGCTTATCAAAAATATGAAGAATTAAAAGTCAAAGAAGGAGTCATGGATTTTGGGGATTTGGTCAGCCACACATTGACTCTTTTTCGAACGCGCAAAAATATATTACGCAACTATCAGCAGCAGTTTAAATTTATTTTAGTTGATGAATTTCAGGATACCAATATTGCCCAGAATGAACTGGTGCGGTTGCTTGCAGGAAATAAACAAAACATCACTGCAGTTTGCGACGATGACCAATCAATCTATAAATTCAGGGGGGCCGCAGTTTCAAATGTACTTTCATACCGCAAACACTTTCCCAAATCCGAGCTGATTGTACTATCCAAAAATTACCGTTCAACCCAGGAAATACTGGATAAGTCATATCAACTCATTCAATTTAACAATCCCGACCGGCTTGAAGTAAAAGAGGGGATAAATAAAAAACTGGTTTCGACGCGCGACCAAAAAGGTGAACAAATTATCTTTCTTCATGCAAACAGGGTGGAAAATGAAGCGGAAATGGTGGCTAAAGAAATCAAAAGTCAAATACCAAAAATCAAAAATGTAAATAGCGAGGAAAAATATTCGTGGAAAAGCTTCGCGATATTAGTTCGAGCAAATAGTCACGCAGAACCGTTTGTAAGAGCATTAGAAAGACAGGGGATTCCTTTTCAATTTTTGGGTCCGGGGCAACTGTTCAGACAGCCGGAAATTAAAGAATTAATAGCTTATTTGCAGGTACTGCAAAATCCCACCGATGACGCGGCATTGTTTAAATTGCTGACTATGGAATATTTTGCCCTCTCCCCGCGGGATTTGGTTTTCTTAACGACTTTTGCGCGGAAGCAACTTCTGACCCTTTATGAAGTTTTGGAATACATTGCCGGAAAACGTGTTTCAGAAAAACCGCTGCCGGCAGTATTATCTGAAACTATTGAACGAATTTCGCAAATTGTCGGCATGTTTGAGCGCCACTTCAAATTAATGAGCCGTGAAACCGCCGGGCAACTGCTGTATTATTTCCTGGAAGACACGGGGATGCTCAAAAGCATTCTTGATTATAAATTTCCGCTCGATGAAACAAAAGCAGGTAATATCACCAAATTTTTTAATAAACTGAAAACTTACGAAGCGGAACATGAAGATGCGTCAGTTACCGTAGTACTAGATTGGATCATGCTGGCGATGGAACTTGGGGAATCGCCTCTTGCCACTGACACTGACTGGACAAGTAACGATGCGGTCAATATTCTCACGATCCACAGTGCCAAAGGATTGGAATTTCCGATCGTTTTTTTGGTCAATCTTGTTTCGCAACGTTTTCCATCAACCGAACGACGGGAACAAATCCCTATCCCTGAGGAGCTTATCAAAGAGGAATTGCCTATCGGAGACTATCATCTTGAAGAAGAACGCCGGCTTTTTTATGTAGGGATGACGAGGGCGCGCGACCTGCTTTATTTTACCGCAGCTGATTTTTATGGCGACGGGAAACGCGAGAAAAAAATTTCGCCGTTTGTTGCTGAAGTTTTGGGAGAGGCTGCCGTATCAACGCCACAGTTTATGGAAGTCAACCAATTATCACTCATCGACTGGAAAAAAAACGAGACTCCCAAAAAACCACCGACAACTCATCATGTAAATTATTTATCCTTTTCACAAATTGAAACATTTAAGACGTGTCCCCTGCACTACAAACTGAGATATATTTTGCAAGTTCCCACACCTTCCTCGCCGGCTCTTTCATTTGGGACGAGCATACACGGGGCGCTCAGGGATTTTTATTTGATTATTAAACAAGGAGAAAAAGTAAGCGAAAAATTACTGCTGGAATTAATGGAAAAAAACTGGGTAAAAACCGGATACACGAGCAAACGATATGAATCCGAGATGAAGGGGCGGGGGTATGACTATTTGCGCGGATATTTTGCAAAAACTTTTGATCCGCAGGCAAAACCACTATTACTGGAACAATCCTTTGTTGTTCCGATTAAAAATGAAAAGCGGTTTTTGAAAATCGGCGGCAAGATCGACCGGGTGGATGATTTAGGAAACGGAAAAATTGAGATTATTGACTATAAAACCGGACGGATACCCACAAAACGGGAAATTGATGCAAGCTTGCAGCTTTCAATGTACGCCCTGGCTGCTACCGAAATTGCCCAAAGCTCTTTTGGCAAACAGCCGGAAGATATTTTGTTGACACTTTACTACTTTGAATCACAGGAAAAAATTTCCACGACAAGAAGCAAGGAGCAACTTGAGGCGGAAAAAGAAAAAATCATCGCCACAGCCAGCGAAATTGAAACCAGTGATTTTTCTTGCAGCGGAAACCGGCTTTGTGCAAATTGCGAGTATAAATTGTTTTGCGGGATTACAGTTGAATCTTAAACGGTTGGGGATAGTAAATAGGGCATCCACCAAAGCCTTCTTTAAATTTGGAAAATCCCCGCCAGTCGCGGGATTTTTTGGGGAAACGCTCATCGTATACCCCTTCAAAATCAAACATGGTGCAGCCCGTCTTTTTGGCAAATTTAAACGCTTCCCAGGTGAGAAGTGTCGGGGCAAAATGTTTTTTTCCGGTTGATGTTGCCGCGGCCATCCAGTAGTAGGCGACCTTTTCAATATAGAGCAGCAGAATACCGGCGACGTATTTATCATTTACTTTTCCCAAAACTACCCGGGCATGCCGGGGGTAAAATGTCTGCCACAGAGGCCGGGTCACTCCGCGGGTAGTCAGAAATCCTAAAAAAATCCCGGTAGTGGAATTTTTAAGCCTGATAAAAGCGTCGATATTGTCTGATATTTCAACTTGCACGCCTAACTTTTCCGCTTTTCTTACCGCTCTCCGTTTAGCGGGAGTAAAATGATTAAAAATTACATTTTCAAGGGGTGTTAAATCAACATGAATTGATTTGGTATGAATATAAGGATCATTCAACAATTTGAAATTTGAAATTTGAAATTTGAAATTTTCATCTTTCGGTTCAATGATGATGGATTTGGTTTTGTATTTTTGAGCCAGTTTCTTGAGATTGTCGAAAGACGGTAATTTTTGCGGTCGCTGGATTTTGATGATCGCCGGGATCAGAGGGATTTTTTTGATGTAGGCAAATCCGCCGTCTATTTTTTCCACCTTCCAGTTAATCCGGCGCATGAAGTCGGCATAGAGTGGGGTTTGGCGAACGTTGATTAATGTTTGACGTATCATGTATCAAGTAGAAAAAGGAGATGCTGAAATAAATTCAGCATGACAAAAAGTGTCATCCTGAACTTGTTTCAGGATCTTTATGTGAGAACTTTTGCTTTTAGTCGTAGCAGTATCCAACGCAGCTTATCAGCCATTGTAAATAGCAAATAATGTGGTTTCTTTAGAATCAAATCGTATGAGCCTACAAACTCTACCAGTTTTGGTCCGTAACCAAGTTTGAACCGGTGAAATCCGAAATACGGATCAGAGGTTTTTGGGTCCGGTCCCGGTGTCCCCCAGAGGTCAAACAGGCGCGCTCCATGCGCTTTACCCCAGCGGATAGCTTCCCACATCATGAGATTTGAAGCCATCACTTCTTTGTGTGTTTGTGTTGAGGCACCATAGGGGTAATAAAGAACATGATTAAATAAAAATAAAATCCAGGTAGCCAGAATTTTTCCTTGGTAGCGGGCAGTCAATAAATGGGTTGTGAGTTGTGGGTTGTGGGTTGTGGGTTGGTGACTGAAATGTTGCCACATGAGTCTGTGGTATTTGGGGGTGTGGGCGTAAAATCCCTGGCGGGAAGTGGTTTCTTGGGTGAGTTGTAAATAACGTTCAAATGCCTCAACTGTATTTTCTTCCTGAACTTTTACCCCGTGTTTTTGGGCAACCCTGATATTGTAACGAGTTTTTGAGGACATCTTTTTTAATAGTTCATCTTCGGATTTGGTTAAGTCGAGATGAAACGTGTATTTGGTAAACAAAGGACGGGCAGAAGGA
>CAYHKY010000058.1:0-9831 GCA_964357355.1 uncultured Gammaproteobacteria bacterium
TTACTGGCCTAAAATAGGGGAGCTCGGGATGTAGTTCATCCGCCAGTTGGCGGAGCACGGTTCGGCCTGCCCGCCAGAGCTTAAGCCGGAGTGTGGCGCAGTTGGTAGCGCGCATCGTTCGGGACGATGAGGTCGTGGGTTCAAATCCCGCCACTCCGACAAAATGACAAAATGGCAGTGAATCTAATAGTAGAGGATTAAGGAATATTATTCCAGATATTATTTAATTTAATTTTTAGAATTTGAGCTGAAATTTTATCTATCCGCACACCTAATTTATCAGGCTGTACAATTCTCGATTCAGGTTTACTTTTTTCTGCAGGAAAATTCGCGGCTACATATTTCTGATTATGCGCAGATTCAGTTTCAAGATGTTTTTGTAATAAATCCAAGGCCTTCAAAAAAACTTCTCCGGAGACCTCAAGCGCTCGTTGAGCTAGTGCGGAATAATAGATAGAGCTGTTACCGTGAGTGATGATTATTTCATCATTTTTAACATGAACTCCTACCGGAAAATAACTTTTCCCAACTTTTAGTCTGAACATTCCGGAATCGGAAAGCAGGGATAAAAGTGATGGAGGAGCATCCAAACTGGAAGTATCATCAATAACTATACCGGGCAGCGGGACATCAGCCATTTGTAGAAGCAGGGGACCGCTGGTAAATGAGCCGATATTCAAATTAAGGAATGGATGCTCAGGTGAATGAGTTTTTATTGCAAGACAAAGATCACGAACTTGAGAGTTGTGAGGACCGGTATACGTATCGGCATTTGCTAAATGTATTGGCGCTTGATCATGTTTCATAGTTTGTTAAGGCAACTTTCTTAAATAAGGAAATTGTTGAGTTTGCCTGACTCTGGCTTCAAATTTTTTAAACCTAATATTTCCGGTATTTACTAAGCTTGTTTCCCAATCAGTATACTTATATCTTATTGATTTTGATGCTGTTATTGATAATTCCCACCAGTTTGGTAAATTGCAGGACACATCTACTTGATATGGAGATGCTGCCGGGTAAGAAAGTCCATTGCAAACCTTGCTTAAATATAAATATAGAACAGCTGGTGACATACAACCTGCACTCAAAGCAAGAGCTGCCACAAAGCTGATTACATTTTTTCGATTAATTCCAGGATGTTTGTCAGGATGTAATTTTTCCTGCTCGTGCATCAAAAGATTTTAACCTATAGTTAAATTAGTTTCAAGTTACCTTAGGTTGACAGTATAGAGATTGGGGAGTTTGGAGGCGTTAGGGTTTAAGTTTACCATGACGATCAACCGTGATCCGGTTGGCCATGAGGCGATGAATCCTTCTACAAACGGTCCGGCATAGACAGTTACCCAATTGGTGCGGTCATATTCCATGATGTCTATTTTTCCCGGGAAAGCGACGACTAAATGACGTGATGTTGGAAACCAGTGAATATTTGTTGTAGGTTGCCTGCCTGCCGGCGAGGCAGGTAAGTTGTAGGTTGTAAGTTGCGGATAAGGAGCGGGAGCACGTAAACGAGAAGAAGGAGATTGTGAAGGAGAAGTTGTTGGGAGGGGGAGTTCTTTTTTATCGAGTACAAAAAAGTTTTTGTCTTCTCGGCTGTCATATACATAGAGTTTACCGGGAACGATAGCGCGTTGTTCTTCAGTGGGATTGGTACCAATCAATGCCGGCAGCATGACTTGAGGAAGTATTGCTGAAGCTGTTGCTTCATAGAGTATTTTAGTTTCGTCAGGGCTGAAGCTGAGGATATTGGCAGAAGATGTGGCTACATCAATGATTGGTTGTTTGAATGCAGCCAATTGCTGGCGTTCTTTTTGTCTATGTTCTTCTTCCCACAAAGTACGAATTCCCATGGCTGTAGTTGATACATTTTGAAAATCTCCGACCCGTGCGACATTATATAAGCGTTTTACAGGTCCATTTTCTACCAGAAGTTGAGTTGAATCAGGAGACCAGGTGAGAGTAATTTGTGAAAAATCTAATAGAGTACTGCTTTCACCTATTTGGCGCGGATCCCGATTAAATCCCAATGGCCGTTCAGCCAAATCGTACACCCAAAGTCCAGGCTTTTTCCCAGTTACCAAGGTATTAGTTGGGGGTATTGTGTAAGCAATTTTCGTACCATCCGGTGACAATAGAGGATTATCTATACCAGATAAAGTGAGAGGTGACAAGCTCGGGCTTGAAGGAAAGAGAAAAGCATCGGCGCGGACTACTACTTCTCCCTGTACCCGCAGGCGTTTTTCCCAGGGAATATATCCTTCTTTGCTGATTTTGACCGCATACCAACCAGGGTCGATATTGACCGGGTTATTGGTAGCAGTAGTAAGTTTTCCGTCAATAAATACCTGGGCGCCTTGAGGATCTGAGGTAGTAGCCATGAGACCAGTTGCTTTGAGATCTTTATCTTTGAAGTTTGGACGGTAACCTCTTCCGTATAGAATCACCGCAAGTGTTCCAAGCGAGATGAAAATCAGCGGCCAAAAAGAAGGAAAACGTCCCAATCTCCTGCGCCAGAGTAAAAACGTTTTCATAACTAACCTTGAATTATATCACTAATAATTAAAATCCTCCGTTCGTACGGAGGATTTTTTAAATTATAGCCAACTTGCTTGATTTTGTGAGGTCATAACTCCTTCTAGACTGATCCAGATTAAATCAAGATACAGTAAGTAGGGTATAAAAATACCAAGCAATAAATATTTACTTAAGTTTTTTTTCTGCCTGCCAGACTTCAACATTTCCTACTTTGGCAGCCACTTTATAGAAATATGAAACGTTAGGATTTAAATAATTGATAGTTATTGATGTGCCCTCTCTGGGAATTCTGACAGAGTGAGTGAATTTAGATGAACTTGATTCCCGATAATATACTGTGTAGTAGTCAGCACTGTATTCCATGGGCCAACTGACTGTAACACTTGTGAGTCCGGTAACTGTAGCTTTTTTCCCGGTTGAAGTGGTAATTTGGCCACCTATGACGGGTTTTTCGACCATTTCACAAACCCCTCCGGTTGTAAATTCCTGATCTGACTCCCATTGCCACGACCATTTACCGCTTGCGTATCTCTGTAAATTCCAAAGGTAACGGGTACAGGGTTTTAACTGGTTAAGGCGGACCGATTTACTTCTGTTATCCAGGCCTTCATAAATAGTTGAGTCTTTGATACCTTTATCCGCCTGACCGTACCAGAGTTGGTAGTTTTCCGCACTTGTTGTTCCGTGCCAGGATACTGTAAAGGTTTCATTACCGACTACTTTGGCACCCAAAACTTTGCGATCCGGTGAAGTGGAATTTGCGGAAGCAGTTCTCAACATCTGTTCTGCCTGCCTGACTTCTTTACCCCCCACCATAGCCGCAACTTGGTAATAATAGGTAGTGCCGGGATTTAAATAATTAATTGTAACCGACGTGCCTTCACGGGGAACTTTTACCGAGTGAACAAAATTTTTGTCATTTCCCTGACGATAATAAACTGTATAATAATCAGCACTTAAAATTACATTCCACTTAACTGTGGCATTTGAAAGGCCTGTAACCGTGGATTTTTTGCCAGTGGCTGTAATGATTTGGTCTCCAACTGCAACATTTGTTGTCATGGCACACACACCGCCAGTGACAAAACGTTGGTCCGATTCCCATTGCCATGACATTTTGCTCCCATCCTGTCTGAGCAAATTCCAACGATAGGCAGTACATGACTTGAGGGATCTCAGTTTTACACAGCGGCTGCGATCGTCCAGACCTTCGAAAATAGCATTATCTTTTTGTTTGCCGTCTGCCTGACCGTAGTAAAGTTGGTAACCGAACGCCGGTTTGACTCCATTCCAGCAAACTTCCTGAGTTTCGTTTCCCACCACATCGACAGCGTTTACCGGGAATGCAAAAAGAAAAGGTAAGGTAAAAAAACAGAGTATAGTTATGTAGATATAACGAAAGTGTGACATGGGCAGATCCTTTTGCTTTTTATTGAGTACAGTCAGTACTAATTTATATGTGTTACTAGCATAACTGTTATCAAAAACTACTGTCAAGCCCCGAGTTTATGTATTAAAGTAGATCAATATACATAGATATATGTCAATACAAAAACCTGCCTGATTTATTAATTAAATAATTAGGAGAAGTGATAGAATGACCTTACAAATAAATACCAATAAAGTTGGATAATTTTATGTTCAGTAAACGCTTAGGTATTGATCTCGGCACCGCCAACTCCCTGGTATACCTGGCCGGAGAAGGCGTGGTGCTGAATGAGCCGACTGTTGTGGCTATCGCTCTTGACGATAACCACATCGTGGCAGTTGGCAATGAAGCCAAAGAGATGCTTGGCCGGACTCCAGGTAATATCACTGCGACCCGGCCACTCCGGGATGGGGTGATTGCTGATTATGTTGTGACTGAGGCAATGCTGAGATATTTCATCCAAAAAGTTGCCGGTAAATCATTTTTTTTTAAACCTGAGGTAATGATTTGTGTCCCGGCAGGGGTGACACAGGTTGAAAGACGGGCCGTGCTTGATGCCACTCTTGCGGCTGGTGCCAAAGTAGCTTATCTCATCGAGGAACCGCTTGCGGCAGCAATTGGCGCCAAAGTCCCTATTGCTCAAGCGTCAGGCAATATGATTGTGAATATTGGCGGCGGATCTACTGAAGTGGCAGTCATATCTCTTGGGGGGATCGTGGTAAACAAAAGCGCTCGTGTAGCCGGCAACAAATTAGATGAAGCTATAGCCCAACATATAAAAAGAAAGTTTAACCTGATTATTGGCGAACGGATGAGTGAGACGGTCAAAATCCAAATAGGTTCCGCCATCTCGACGGCTAAGGAAGTCAAAATGGAAGTACGCGGCCGCGATGCCGCTTCAGGTCTTCCCCGTATAATTGAAGTCAAAGGCCAGGAAGTCAGTGAAGCAATCCAACCGGTGTTAACCTCAATAGTTCACGTGGTCAAATCCGTCCTTGAGGAGACTCCGCCGGAGTTGGGAGCTGATATTATTGATAAAGGAATTGTGATGTCAGGAGGCACCTCGATTCTCAAGGATTTCGACCAACTTATGACCAAGATGACAGGAGTTCCTTGCCACGTCGCAGAAGACCCGCTTCTTTGTGTAGTCAAAGGGACTGGGGTAGCGCTGGAGAATATCGGGCTGTATAAACGGTCTATTAGTGGCAGATGAGCGTATGAGGTTGATTATTCTAAAAGAAGTTGATGCCTTTATTGAAACTTTAGAGAAGTCGACTCAATCGAAATGGTTGCGTCATCTAACCTTACTTGAACAGTATGGAAAACCATTAGGCATGCCGCATGTGAGATATATGTCTGGCGGTATACTGGAATTGAGAATCCGTGGTTTACAGGAGATCAGAGCATTCTTTATATTCAAGGATGATTACGCCATTATCGCGCACACATTCATCAAAAAGACTCAAAAAACTCCGAAAAGGGAACTGGACATCGCGCAAAAACGCATCTCAAAACTCTTGACAGGGATATGATATATGTGTGATAATATATGTATATGAAAAACACAATTACGTTTGCAGAACACAAAAAAAAGTTACTGGCTGATCCTGAAGTACGTAAACACTATGATGCCTTGGGACCAGAATACGAACTTATACGCTCAGTTATTGACAAACGTATGAAGAAGAGAATGTCACAAGCAGATTTAGCTAAAAAGATAGGCACAGGTCAGTCCGCAATTTCACGCTTAGAATCAGGTGAGGCAAACCCTTCCATGAAATTTCTGCAGAAAGTAGCAAGTGCCCTAGATGCTCGGCTCACCATCTCTATTCAGTAAAATTGCATTCTTAGGGATAAAAAATTAGGGGATCATTTCTTTTTAAAATGCTTTCTTCTACTTTTCTTTTGGGAGTTAAAATAACTCTGAACAAAAAAGCAGAGTTATTGTTTCATGTAGACAGTTATCTAAATTCAACATCTGCTAAACCTCTCATTATCGTCACTCCTAATCCGGAGCAAGTTGTTGAAGCACAGGAAAATCAAGAATTTAGGGACACATTAAATTCAGCAGATATAGCATTGCCTGATGGAGTGGGAATCGTCTGGGGTTGTAGGTTGTCAGTTGTAAGTTGTAAGTTAGCGGAGACAATTCCCGGAATAGATTTTATGGAAGAACTCGTCGCACTCGCGGCAGAAAAAGGCTATCCAGTTGCGTTTATTGGAGGAAGTGAGGGAGTAGCGCAAAAAGCGCTAGAGAATTTGCAAAAAAAATATCCCGGGCTTCAGGGTTGGGCGGAAACTCCACCGGAAATAAATTCCTTAAGTAACTTAGGTGACTTAAGGTACTTAAGTGACGTGGCTAATAAAATTAGGCGTACCGGAGTCCGTTTCATCTTTGTCGGTTTAGGTGCTCCCAAGCAGGAATTTTTTATAAAAGAACTTCAGCAATATTTGTCATTGCGAGGAGAGGAGCGACGAAGCAATCTAAATGAGATTGCCACAGCCATTTCATGGCCTCGCAATGACAGCGTTCAACCTAATATCCTCATGTCCGTCGGTGGCTCCTTTGACGAACTCTCAGGCAAAATCCCGCAAGCTCCCAAATGGATTTCAGATCTAGGGATGAAATGGTTATGGCGGCTCATAATTGAGCCGTGGAGGATTGGAAGACAGTTAAAATTAATTAAATTTGTTTGGTTGGTGCTAACGCAAAAGGTAAGTGGTAAAATATAGACGTATAAAATGCCAAATGCCAAATTTAAAATAAAAAATTAAACAATTTATCATTTAGCATTTATCATTTGACATTATTATGCTACCTCTCAAAATATTTTTTGTAGCTGCCGAAGTTGCACCGTATGCCACAGTCGGTGGACTTTCCCAGGTGATGTATTTTCTCCCTAAAGCTCTTATAGAAATGGGACATGAGGTGTCTATTTTTATGCCCAAATATGGCACGATTGATGAAAAAAAATACAACATCAAATCATTACACACTAATTTGCGCGTTCCTACAGGTGAAACGTCAGGTATTACCAACCTCATTTGCAATGTCAAAGTCCGCACAGGGAAAAAATTTGAGCCGACTGTATATTTTTTGGAAAATATGGAGTATTACGAACAACGGGCAAATGTCTATGGTTATATGGATGACCCGACCAGATTTGCATTACTTTCCCGGGGAGCTTTGGAATTTTTAAAAAATACGGGGGCAGGTCAAAATTTAAAACCGGATGTGATACATGCCAACGATTGGCATACAGGATATCTCATCAATTATTTGCGCAATTCGTATCGAGATGATCCTGAAATGCTGAAAATTGCATCACTTTTCACAATCCACAATCTGGCACTTCAGGGTGTGTTTGATTTTCGGTATTCATCTCCGCTTGAATCGGACGACGGAAAAGGAGCGCTTGCATCATTTTTGTCTGAGCGGTTGAAAAAACAAAATGGGTTGAAACGGGGCATTATCTACGCCGATGTTGTCAACACCGTCTCCGAACGTTATTCAAGGGAGATTTTGAAGACTGAATACGGCCATGGTCTGGACGGCCTTTTAAAAGAAGTCAGGGCCAAGCTGTACGGGGTATTAAACGGTCTTGATTATGATGATTTTAACCCGGATACAGACAAACTGATCAAAAAAGATTTTACAGTCAAAACCCTCAAATACAGAGTAGAGAACAAAGTTGATTTACAAAAAGAATTTGATCTGCCGGTGGATGAAAAAATACCGGTTCTTGCCATGTCAAATCGTCTTACGGAACAAAAAGGGTTGGATTTGATCACCGCGGTACTGCCATACCTTTTGAAAGAGTTTGAGATCCAGTTCATCATTTTAGGAGAAGGTGACAATAAATACCGTGAATTTTTTACCCAACTCGAACATGAGTTTCCAAAACAAGTTGGTACCCATCTCATGAACAACTGGCAGCTTCCCAGAAAAATTTTTGCCGGATGCGACATGCTACTACTGCCTTCAAAATTTGAACCGGGTGGGATCGTAGTGATGGAAGGGATGCGTTACGGTGCGGTTCCGATAGTACGGGCAACGGGAGGCTTGGCTGATATCGTGGAAGATTATAATATTGGGAAAAATACCGGTACGGGGTTTACTTTTAAAGAATATTCCGAGTTATCATTTTTCGGAGCCCTGACGCGTGCGTTGGAAATCTATCGGTGTGGTACAATGTGGCAGAGTATAGTGCGTCGGGCAATGCTGGCAGATTTTTCTTGGAAATCGTCAGCTATAAAATATGTCGATCTATATCAAAGAGCAATAGAATATCATAAAGAAATGTTGTCTGAAAACCCGTCAGAAGCATTTCGTAAGTAGCGTATAAGCAACCTAAGTGACCTGGGTTACCTAAAAAAATCTATGCGCATCATGTTCCTCCACATGTTTCCCTTATGGGGTAATGGTTCGGGGGCATGGCTCAGAGCTCTCGTTATCGAACTGGTTAAAAAAGGTCATGATATAGCAATCGTTGCTCCGGAAACCCGCAGGTTGGCGGGGGTCAAACACTATATTGTTAAGCCTCTCCAAATGGGAGTGTTTGTGGGAAATCCGGAACTTCCCGGCGCCAAAAAGTACGAGGACATGAGCGGGGTGGATCTCGGAAAAATTTATACGGCTTATGTAGATGCTATTCTACCTGCGGTCAAAGAATTTCAACCCGAAATTCTGCATGCATTTCATACTGCATATTTACCGCCGGTTGCCAGGCTGGTTAAAGTCCTTTACGGAATCCGCTTCCTCATCACTACACACGGCAGTGATTTGCACTACCTAGCCCGTGACAGAAGGTTGATTGGTGTTATCAAAGACGCCATCCGCGTTTCCGCAATGGTTACTGCCAATTCGACATTTACCCGCAAATGGTTCCTCAAAATGTTTGGTCTTGAGTGGTCAAATAAAATAAGAACAATTCCCGGCGGAGTTTTTATGGATGAATACAAAGGAAGTGACGAAATTCGGGATAAAATTAATAAAAAATATGGTCTTGCAGGTAAGAAAGTCGTCTTATTTACAGGCAGATTGACAGTACATAAAGGAGTTGAGTATTTGATCAAAGCAGCAAAACAAATAAACGGCGAAGTCTTGATATTGGGAGATGGACCTGAGAGACCGTTTCTGGAGAAGAAAATAAAAGAATTCAAGCTTACTAACACGCGAATTTTAGGTTATATGAGTCCCAAAGATCAAGTGAGTTTCAAAGAGTTTTATTCAAGAGCTGATGTATATGTAGCACCTTCGACTTGGAGTGAGCCTCTTGGACTTGTGATTTTGGAAGCAATGGCAGCCAAAACACCGGTTATCAGCACTCGGGCTGGTGGAGTGACATCGCTTATTAAAGACGGTTACAATGGTTATCTTGTACGACCTCGTAATGCCCAGTCTATCGTTGACAAAGTAAATTATTTACTTGAACATGATGAGCTGAGGGCCAAAATGGCTGAGAGAGCACATGCAATAGTTGCCCAGAAATTTACTTGGGAGCATCTAGCAGGGAGATTTGAGCGCATTTACGAGAAGTATTCATATACCAGCCGGGAATATTTGAAGCTGGTCAAAGGAATCAAAACAAATACTCTAAATCACATAAAAACTTCCTGAATATGTCAGAATTTAAATCCGGTATACCACCTACGTATTTAGAGTTGAAACAAGAGCGTTTCGGAACCAAGCGGTTTGACACCATTTTAGTTTTCGGCCACAGCCCGATCAATCTCAAAGAAGCTTGTCATGGAAAAGGTAAGTCTCTGCGTGAAGAAGCAGTTCAGGGATTATAAACGGCTTGTACGCGGGTCCTGACTTCGCCAATTACGTACCCCAATTGAGTTTTGTTTTTTAAGAAGATATT
>CAYHKY010000059.1:0-9364 GCA_964357355.1 uncultured Gammaproteobacteria bacterium
ATGCAATCCATGGTCACGGATAATCAAGCCATAATTTAATAATTTTCTTAAAAGTAGGGTCTGCGGAGTAACTCCAATTTCCAATCCATTTTCAATTGCCTTGAGGGAGCATAGGAGATGTGCGTTGGAGCATGTGCCACAGATACGGGCGACAAGCTGGGGGACTGCAATGACAGGTTTATTCCTGATGGCTTCTGTGAAAAATCGTTTCATTTCCGTGATGCCGAATTTACATTCCGTGACTTTTCCGGCACGGATTTTGAGGTCGAGTGAGGCTGTGCCTTCGACTTTGGTGATTTCTTCAAGAGATAAGTCTAAATTAGTTGTGTGCATATACTTAAATTATGATTTACGATTTATGAATTATGAATTTAATTCAGAATTTAGAATTAGATTTAGTATTCAAAATGATTGTTGATAATAATTTTCTTATTTCAACGCATTCGTTAATAAGTGGTTTAATAGTATTTGCCAAATCTACATTCATTTCTTGTAATAATGATAACCAGTAAAGTGTTTCCGATGCGGATTTTACTGATATTTGAAAGTAATTAACAAACTCTTTTTTTGAAGAACCGTAACTACCCTCCACTACGTTTGCTCCAACTGAAGTTGCGGATCGAATAAGTTGGTCTATAAGGACTTTGTTTACACTTTTTACTATCAGTTGTTCTGACAATTTTAGAACAGACAATGAAAATTGGTAACATCGTTTTTTGAATTCGTACTTAAACTCTGATCTTTTCTTCAATTCTAAATTCATAATTTAATTCTAAAATCGTAATTAATAATTCTAAATTATTTGAAACTCTCTTAGGTATTTATTCACTACCTCCAGGAACTTTGTTTCATTCATCGGGCATCCCTGGACCAGGTCGTCAACAGTAACGACTTCTGAAACCTTTTTTACCCGGTCTGACTGTTTGAAACGGAGAAGCAACATATTGATTTCCTCCTTGGTCGGCATGTCAAATGAATTGCGTTGTGATGAGGGCATACCGATACAGGCGCAGGCACCGATTGCGACCAGTTTTTTACTTAAATTGCGGATTTTTTTCAGCTTCGTTTCCTGTTGGATAGAATTGATTGCACCCTCAACAAATGCCACATCCATCTCTTCCCAACGATTTTTGGACTGCAAAACTTTCGCATGCACAAATTCGATTTTGTCTCTCCATTCTTTATAGTGGATGTTTAATAGTTCAGTGAAGATAATAGTGGAGTCTTCGCAGCAAGTAAAAGTAAACCAGCCGACGCGGAGTTTTTTCATTAATTGCATTATATCTCAAGTTTTCGGGATATGGCTAGGGGAGTTGGTGGTGACTCAAAACTGCTAATCCAAAAATTACGACCATGTTGACAGCAGATATTGCGCACCAGGTACAGACACCTTTGATTATAAAAAGTTCTGTATAGGTAAACCACCCCACAAATAAAACTCCAAATGCGGCCATGGCCAGGATAGCTATAAGAAATTTCCGGAAATTGGATTCAGATAAAGTTCTTAAAAATGCGAAAACGGTTAACATTGAATAACCGACGAGGCCAACAGCAGGAACCGGTACGCCCCACAAAAAACTCGCCGGATTTTTCCTGACCAGTTCACAACCAGCATTAACACAGACGATAGGCGATCCGCGTAAAAAACTCTGCGTGACATAAAAAGCGATGATGATGCCGATTATTGAAAGAACAAAAATAATCCTGTTGTAAAGATAGACAGAACGGAGTGAAGTATTGGGAATCATTATTTCATTATAGCAATTACCAGCAAGCAGTTATGTAGGCTATATAAATGTTTTTGTCTACAGAGATTTGGAAGCAAGTTTGGCTAGGGAGCGGTCAAGAGTAAGTAGAGTAAGTTGTTTTTCCTGAGCCAGTTCTACGTATGTGGCATCATAAAACGAAATTTTATTATCCAATGAATATGTAAAAGTCTGAAAGTAATCGACTGGTTCAAATTTAATATTGAGTTTAAGAAATGCAGAAAGCAGGTTGGTAGCAGCAGGGGAATTGAGGCGTTTTCTTAAAACTGCTGATTTTAAACTGTTAAGTACTTCAAACGGAAGTAAAAACGGTGCTATAAACACAACTTGGAGGTTTTGGTGAAGCAGGAAGTACTTTTTTACTTCAGAGTTTGATTCGTCAGGAAGTAAATATGAAAGCACAAAAGAAGCATCTACAACATATGCTTTAATACTTACGTCCATAATTGATAAGCGCTTTATAGTCAATGCGGCCTTTCACAGGTTTGGGTCTAACCTTAAGTATCGTTTCGTGGGCATTTTGAATTTGTTTTCGTAAATCTTGGGTGAAATATGTTTTATCTACTGCCTGACGTACCAGCTCACCGACGGAAATATTCTGTTTCTTAGCCAACTTATCGAGTTTTACCCATTGTGCATCATCAAATAAAATATTAGTGCGTTTGGTTAGCATACACATACATATTAATATACACATGTGTAAATTGTCAAGCGTACAAATTTACCGTAGTAACAGTATTTGTTAAAATATAAGCCATGAGTATTGAAACCTTACATGAAGGAATAGATGGCGTTTTACGTCCAATACAAATTACTCCATTTCTTGATAAGCATGATTATGCTGAATTATTTAGAATTAACCCGTTTTACTTATACGCTGCTTTATTAGAAATGGAGGGGGATGATAAATGTGTTTTTTTTGGAGTGGCACCAAGACATAAGGAATTAAGATTAGCATTAGAAGCAAAAAAACCTGCTCGTATCATCACAATAGGCCAGTTAGGGGTAAGGCTACGCAATCGCACTTTATACCAAATACATTTTGAGCAGGCTCCCGGAAATACATTTGATGACGCAATGACTAACATTTTTTTTGTTTTATCACAAATTGATAGGTCTATATTAGATCAAAGTAGTGTATCCATTCATTGGAGAGATAAATATATTTGTCGGTATTTACCTGAAAAAGGTAAGTTCGAACGCTGAAATTAAGAAAAAAAACAAGATTTTCATTCAATACCCTGTAAACAGTTCTGATTTGAGACGTTTGATGGGGGGAGCCCAAAAAACTTTTTTATTTCGTGAACTTGGATAAAATCCCGCTCATTGTCAGTGGCTAGCGAAGTGATTTCATGACTTAACATCGGATTCTCATCCCGGATACCATACTTGTATATGACCTATAGTTTGTGTAGAATACGCTTCTATGGTATCGGTAGAAGTAGATTTACCACTTCAGTTTCCAGATGGATTTTTGACAAGTCCGTTTGCAATACCAAATAATCGACCATGGAACAACTTGTATGATACCAATTTGGAGCGTGCCCGACCTGAGATTTGTTACATTGAATTGTTGGTATCCCAAGGAATTTATTTACCAATTCTTACATTAGGAGTACCAATACACGAATTAACAGACGAAAATTTTTACTGGATAGATAAAAGATCTGGGGGAAGTGGATTTAATCGAGCTAATATTGGTGACTCTCCAGAAAAGTTGGAAGCGGGTGTACCATATTTAATACGTTTTGGTAAAGAAATTGTGTCAGTCTGTCGCTCTAATCCAGATCGGTACGGGTTTCCAGAAACCGGTATAACCTGTATTCAGTTTATTGTAGGTCAAACTCGCAAGCATAAAGGTAATATCACTATAGTTTACCAATGCCTCAGTCAAAATTCGCCCCCTGACATTCAAACTGTAATAGAAAGTAAACATTTACCACTTGCGCGGATACAGTGTTGGAAATATAGAGATTTCTAAGAAGTTGTTTAATACCCTGTAAACAGTTCTGATTTTATGCGTTCGGCGGGGATGCCCATATCGGCTACCAGTTTTTTTAGACTCAAAACCATCTGCGCCGGGCCGGAGATGTAAAATTCGCTCTTTTCCCAATTAGGAGCCAGATTGCGAATCATGTCTTCATTTATCCGACCGGTTTTTCCTTTCCAGTCAGGATGTATTTCACCCGTTATTGTATAAAACACCTGAAAATTCATATCGCTTTGGTGATATCCGTCCAAATCTTTTTTGAAAGGGATGTCAAAAGCTGCTGTATTTGCATAAATTAAAGTAATTGGTTTGGGAAGTTTTTTATAAGCCGCATGTTTGATCATTGCATGAAGAGGTGTGATACCGATACCACCCGAGAGCATCACCGCAGGAATTGACGGATCATCGCTCAGGACAAATCTGCCATACGGCCCCGTCATGTGAAGCGGTTTATTTTTTGTAAACTGTTCCAGTGTTTGTTTGAAACGGCTGACTCCGTGACGGGTAGCAATCATCAGGAAATCATCGGATGGTATTGAGAGTAAGGAAAAATTGCGTTTGTTACAGCGTTCGTCACAGTCGGGAACAAAAATCTCGATATTTGTAAATTGTCCCGGCAGATAAGTGAAATTTACAGGCTTGGTAAATAAAAATGCAGTGACGGTGGGTGTAACTTCAAAATGGTCAAGAATTGTTGTTTCCATCAAGCGGTATATTATAAAAATGGCGTATTAAATGAAATGTCGATGTCAAACCCGCGTTCTTCGGGGGGGAGTTCTGATGTTATATCGTTGAAAAGTCTAAAATATCGTTTTTCGAGTTCAACAAGTTCTGAATATGAGATCTTCTTAATAAGAGCGTTAAATGCCCTTGATTCAGATCCGTTCCAGGAGAATATTTTATCCAAGGGAGTTATCAATGTCTGGGAAACTAGTACCGAATCAGGTTTAAACCTGATGAAACTGTTCCGACACAAGAAATCTTCTTTGGGAATGGAGCAAAAGGAAAAAGCATTGGGATCGTATTGTTCAGGTCGATACAGTTTGACGATATCAAAATCATTTATAATTTCAGCTTGTACCAAATACGCTTGTTTTTTGGTTTCTATTTTGGAAATAACATCTTCAATTTCTCTGATTTTGACCTCGTATGGATTTTGGGGAGATCGGTCATAATTGGCAATTATGCGAAAATATTCCAGGAATTTTTTTTGGTCCTCGGCAATAGATTTAAAATAATCCAAACGACCAATGTTTATATTTTCCCATTGTTCAAGCGTGGCATACTGAAGCGCTAGTTCATGATATGATTTCACAAGTTGAGAAACAATAAAACCGGCATAGGCAATCTCTCGTCGTACTTCTCGGGTATACGGAAAATTGTGTACCTCTGACCGTTCTGTCAGCAAAATGTTTTTTGCGTAAGTATATGCTTTTTCCCATCCCACAAATCCGTCAGCTGACATGCGGGACAGGTAGACGTAGTCGATCCGTTTATTTACCGTTGGCGGGTGTGTGGTAGCGATAAAATGCTCGGCATTAAAAATACCGAAAAATAGAGTCAGCGCGACTGTTGCCCCCACTTCGACAAAGACCCAACGTTTAGTATAGAAATGGCGCAACAGTAAAATGATGGTTATGAATGTGAGCCAGATAAGAAATAATCCTCCGTAAATCCTAACCAAGCTCCAGCCATGGTGAAGTTGGTAAAGATAAATTCTCCTAAAAATAGAGAGCAGAAAAATGCCAAATTCAGTGAGGACGAAGAGTTGCAGGGCAAATAAATAATGTCTGCTGTCAAATTTTCGTAACTCACCCTGACCCTCTCTTATCCTAAGAGAGGGAATTTTATCTCGCAAGAAAATGAGTCCAAGCCAGACCAGAGAGTAGATAAAAGCTGCGACAAAGAGGAGTTCGAAAAATCCCTTTTTGACATATTCCGAATAAGTGGCCACGCCAAATTTGGAAAGGTCTGTTTCAAATGGAACGTTTACGAAAACATAGGGAGCCTGTATGACCAGAAATGATCCGAGCGTCAGAGCGACCAAAAGCATGACGATACTCATTTCCCGGGTAAAGGTGACATTTGCCAAAGTTGAAAGGGGTGAAAGAAATTCTGATTTCCGCCTGAAGTATAAAAGCGGACTTAATATTATCAGCCAAAACAAAGAGAAAATAATCCGCGTGCGCCAGGAATCAGGGATTTTGAACCATTCCAGCTTGAGAATTCCCTCAATAAATTTGGCATAGATAGGATCAGCTCCTGAAAGAAGCACTATCAAGGCAAATACTACAGGCAGCCCAATAATGAGTCCTATGACAATTGATTTGATAAGGTTGTTGTCGAATTTCGACTTTTTGGATGCGTAATTTGCGGAAATCATTTTTTCCAAGATACGAAGTCCGGCTTTGAAATAACTAATCCCCAAATGAACGGGTATGAGCAGAAGTTCTAAAAGTGACCTGACAAATGGAATTCGAGTAGACAGAAGATAGAGGATAAAGGTAAGCGTATAGAAGCACGTGATACTTATGACGATTACCGTAAACCACTGATCACGGTTAATCATGAATAGTAGCAGCAATCCCAAATATCCTCCCAAACCTGCGATGGGTAATCGCTGCGCTGGTGCATGGGTTTCAAAAAAAAGCGAAACGAGGAATAGATATGAAACCGCAAAAATTAAAGCAAGCGCAGTTTGGCCAAAGCTGTGGAAAAGAAACAGGTTTAAAAAACCTATGAAGAACAAAAGTATAAGAGGTTTTTTCCACGCAGAATATCGCACTGAATATGATTTTATCACGAGTTGCAATGAATTGAATTGAATTATGAGATTGAGATTTTCCGGATGTGTAAGGCTAGTCTCCGCCAAAAGCGGATAAGCACCCGGGGTGCGACAATTATTGCTTTAAGGGAAATCTGGTCCAACCAAACTGAGGAAGATTTGGAACAATTCTTGGTAATGCTCTACTTATCATTTGTTGTCTTGATGCAGTATCGAGGTATACTGAAGGATTTTCCCGATGGGCTTTATATATTTCGGCTAAGGTAAGCGCTCCATATTCCTTAAATGATTTTGCTGAAAGTTCTGTAGTTACCACCAAAGCAAGAGCAGGGAGTTTAAATTCAAAAGATTGTGAGGACAGAAATTTAGCAATTCTCACTTCCCGAGATAGAGGTCGAATGCCTAGACCGCCAGTTACAATACTGAAATAAATTTCTCCTCCATACAGGGCATTGAGTATTTCCTGAGCAGCTTCAGGATATGTTGCCTCTCCGTAAATATATCCTTCATGGTCAACTTTTGATAACCAGTTAACGACCTGACTAGCTGCTGCAATGTAGAGATGCTGTCGTTCTTGTTCTGCCATGAAGAAGTATTTTATAACAAAGACCTATAATAATCAATGCTGGTAATTTTCTTGGTACTTTCCCTTGAGTTTATTTGGGGTTGGGAGGTATAGTATGCAATTACATGAAAAAGCTGGTTTTAATCGTGACAGGAATCACAGGTTTATTTATAATCAGCGGTTTCCTGTTTTTCTATTTTTTCGCGCAGAAGGATGTATTGGGGGTGGTATCACCGCTGGCTGATGATTATCAGCAACAAAAAATACAACAGCAGGAAATTGTTGACCGGAGTACTACCAGCGGGTATCCGCCGAACGAATATTTTCCCCATTTCCTTGAGCCAAAATTCAAAGAATATCCCGAAATTAACGCACAAGCTTTTGCGGTGATGGAGAGAAAAAGCCGAGAATTACTGTTGGCAAAAAACCTGACTTTGGAATTACCCATTGCTTCAGTTACCAAAATCATGACAGCTGTTACTGCACTTGAAATGGCAGATTTGGACGTTGAATTAACGGTCAGTCAGCGGGCAGCCGATATTGGAGAAGCAGAAATGGGACTAACAGCGGGTGAGCGCGTCACAGTTGAAGAACTTTTATATGGATTATTGCTGCCTTCAGGTAACGATGCAGCCGAAACGCTTGCCGAAGGTTTGGGTAATGGCCGGACCTCATTTCTCATCGCCATGAATGAAAAAGCCAAAGAATTGGGGCTTTTTGATACATATTATTTTAATCCCACAGGACTTGATGGTGATACACGGGAAACTACCAGCTTTTCCACTGCGCTTGACCAATTGGCCTTAACTAATTTTACACTAAATAATCCAATTTTTGCCGAGATTGTTTCAACTTATTACAAGGAGATTCCTTACAAAGAAGGGAGTCATAAAGCTTTTTACCTATATAATATTTTGCAACTTGACCGTTCTTACCCGGGGATCAAAGGAGTGAAACCGGGAATCACTGATTTTGCAAAAGAAACACTGGTTTCATACGCAGAAAACGGTGGGACACAGTTGATCATTGTATTGCTGGGGACCCAAAATTCACGGGATGAGGTAGTAAAACTGTATAATTATGTGTATGAAAAATTGGGAATTAAAATACCCGGAACATAAATATGAAAACGACTGATGACCAGACGGAACTTTTTTATCATGTGGATGAGAACGATCGGGAATTGGGATCTATAACCCGTAGCGTAGCTCACGACGGTTCATTGAAAATTCACCGCGGAGTTTGGGCGTTAGTTTTTAACAGGCAAGGTGAGTTGTTTCTGCAAAAACGCAGCCTGACCAAAGATAACAATCCCGGTATCTGGAGTCTTTCAGTCGGCGGACATGTGACATATAGGCAGACTTACGAAATGGCGGTAAAGCGTGAGTTTAAGGAAGAGTTAGGAGTGTCACCCCGCCAATTTACGTTTCTTCATAAATACACATTCATCGGAAAAAGAGAGACAGAAATTGGGTGCGTATATAAAACTGTGCACAACGGACCATTTACATTGCATCCTCAGGAAATAGACCAGGGGAGCTTTTTCACTTTATCAGACTTGCAACATAAAGTGAGATCTCAGGAATTAGAAATAACTTATTGGACTTTAGCTATTCTTAATGTCGAATGCGGTATCTTACCTTTGCGACAAGTGATAAAGGGGTGTATAATTAAGACCTTCGTATGACAGATAATCCATTTCAAAACGCACTTTCCCAACTTGAACTGGCTTCACGCACGATGTTATCCCGGTTGAAAGATGTAGGATCGTTAAAACAAAAATTGGACATCTTAACGCAACCGGAGAGAATTATTGACGTTTGGATTCCGGTGCAATTGGATTCAGGGAAAACCAAAATGTTTCATGGGTTCAGAGTGCAATATAACAACGCCTTAGGCCCCTTTAAAGGCGGAATCCGCTATCACTCCCAGGTAACTCTGGATGAAGTCAAAGCTCTCGCATTTTGGATGACTATTAAATGCGCAGTTGCCGGAATTCCTTATGGAGGAGGTAAAGGGGGAATCATCGTAGACCCCAAACAATTATCAAAAGGAGAACTTGAAAGGCTAACCCGCGGGTATGCTGCCAAAATTTATGATTGTATCGGTGCGTACAAAGACGTCCCGGCACCGGATGTAAATACGAATGGGCAAATCATGAGTTGGATGTTAGACCAATATCAAATATCAAATTTCAAATCTCAGAAACGGAAAATTTCCCAAAATGAACTGTTAGCCACGATCACGGGGAAACCATT
>CAYHKY010000060.1:0-8792 GCA_964357355.1 uncultured Gammaproteobacteria bacterium
ACTTCAGCTATTGGCCTCGTTCGAAGAATAAACTATCGGAAGTCTGAACTGTTACGTTATGGTCTGATAAATACAAGCAAGTTGGCTATATGTTAAGCTGAATTTGTGCAGTGGTTTACGCTAATAATTATTTTCAGTTTTGGTTTGACGTTCGGATCTTTCCTGAATGTTTTGATTGATCGATTGCCAAAGGGAATTAGTCCGTTTCACGGTAGGTCACAGTGTGACTATTGTAAAAAAACGCTTTCTCCTGCCGATCTGATTCCGGTAATTTCTTTTTTAATACTTCGAGGTCGATGTCGCTATTGCCATAAAGCGCTTTCCTGGCAATATCCAATTCTAGAATTATTTACAGGACTGATGTTTGTGATTTTAAATTACTATTCATTTATCATTTATCATTTATCATTTAGCATTTATTTTTGTTTATTAATCATTTTTTCATCATTGTTGGTCATATTTGTCGCAGATTTGAAATACCAGATCATTCCGGATTTGATGCTAGTTGCGGGAAGCATTTCGGCAATTGTATATTTGGTATTAATCGGGCAATTTGACATGAATCATATTGTCTCTGCTTCGGCTGCAACAATGTTCTTTGCTGCTTTACACTTTGGCACTCACGGGCGCGGTATGGGGTTTGGTGATGTAAAATTTGTGGCCATGATGGGACTTTTGCTTGGCTTTCCGGGAATAGTTGTCGGACTCTATATCGCTTTCTTGACAGGCGCATTTCTTTCCACCATACTGGTTATAATCAGAGTCAAAAAAATTAAGCAGCGTATAGCTTTTGGGCCATTTCTAGTCGCAGGAACGGTAATTGCATTTTTTCATACTACGACACTTGTTGAGTGGTATACCAAGCTTTTTTTAAAATGAAACGGATTCAGTCAGGGTTTACATTACTTGAACTGGTAATTGTTATCGGTGTCATTGGTGTGCTTGTAGGAATTTCCGGATTAGGCGCATTTGTAGCTTCACAACAGCGGTCACGTGATGCCAGACGCAAAGCGGATATAGAAACTTTTCGCCAGGCGTTAGAACTATACCGAAGTACAAATGGGAGATATCCCGTTTATACAGGAAGCACCGTAAGTGGGGCACTATACAATGCACTGACTGCGGGTGCCGGAGGTCCTTATCTGAACACAACTTCATACCCCAGAGATCCGCAAACTACCAAGAATTATTACTACTATAGTGTCGGTGTCGCTGCGACATATAATATCTGTGCTTTATTGGAAAGACCGGGAGCTGGCGAACCGGCATGTGCTGCTCCCGCGGATGATTGTAACTCAGTTGGAACAACTTCATGTAATTACGGCCAAACTCAACCTTGATGATATGTATGGAACGACAATATCATACTCATTTAGGATTTACATTACTCGAAATCATGGTAGCCATATCCGTGATTGCCTTGTTGGCCAGTATGGGTTATGTGAGTTATCAGGAATTTAACCGGCGGCAGGCGTTAATCGGAGCCAACCAGACCTTTCGCAGTAACTTACGCGATATCCAGTCAAAAGCCAGTTCAGGGGTAAAGCCTACTAGCGGAGTGTGCAATAGTCCTAATACCCTCACAGGGTATCAAGTCAGTTATATAAATTCAACTCAATACCGGTCAGAAGCATTTTGTAGTGCGGGTGCCACTGGGATTCAAGTAACATATACCCTTGCTTCAGGGTTACAATTTCATTCATCTTTTGCAACTTTTCAATTTAGGGGTTTGGGACTTGGTCTGACACCTGCTGTTCGTGTCGATAATATCCGGATCAGAACTACAGGTGCCGTACCAAATGCACAAACTCACTGGTATAGTCTGTGTATAGCAGCCAGCGGAGAGATAAAAGAGTGCGGGTATTCAAAAGGCACTACGGTTCCCAGCTGCATTACATGTTAAGAGTATATGAGTTTACAGTTAAATAGTAACAATCTAAACCATAATTCCACGGGTCAATCTCTTGTAGAGATCATTGTAGGTTTGGGAGTTATTTCATCGGTATTGGGCGGCCTCATGTCGGCGATTACTTTTTCAACCTCCAATACCCAATTTGCCCGGAATAAGACGTTGGCTACCAAATATTCCCAGGAAGCGGTGGAATGGCTGCGTGTTCAGCGCGATGCCAACTGGTATACATTTAACAGCAGAGCTTCGTCAGGGGGAAGCGTATATTGTTTCAATACATTGACCTGGAATAGCGGATCATGTATTTCCACTGAAACAATAAATGATGACTACGATATTTTTCGTCGGGAAGTGACCCTAAGCAACCCTACAACCGGCCGGGTCAACGTCGCTATCAGAGTGTATTGGCAACAAGGTGCTCGCACAAGTGATGTACAAGTAAATACTTATTTAACCAGATGGCAGTAATGACTAAACTTACAACCTACAACTTACAACCTACAACTAATTCGGGTTTTACCCTGATTGAAATGCTGGTGGCAGTTTTGATCGTAGGTATTTTGGGTGTGGTGGGTACAAATTCTTTGTTTTCTTTACTTCGCGGTGCCTCCAAAACGGAAAATATCAAAGAGATCAAACAAAACGGTGATTATGCCCTGTATGTCATGGAAGTGAAACTCCGCAACGGACGGGATATCACATCCGGCTGCGCTGGATCCGCAACAAATACATTGACTATTTTGAATCCTGACGATACTACGCGAACTGAGTATTCGTGTGCTATATATGGCACTATCAGAAGAATTCGAGAAGAAGTGAGAAATAATGTAACAGGGGTTCTCATTGGTAATACAAATTATCTTACCAATACAACCGTAACTTTAGCTGCCGCAAATTGCACCAGCGCAAATTTTTATACTTGTACTGAAGCACCTACAAGCGGACTTAAAACTGTGAGCATCAATTTTTCTTTGCAGCAGAGTGGCACAGTGCCTACTCCGGAAAGTGCGCAACTTACATTTAAAACTCAGGTATCACTTCGAAATCAATAGACCCTAAGACGACTAAATCCAAGAATTCGGCGAACTTCTCTAAGTATTAAGCTACCCAGGAATACAACGGCTTTTAGAAGCAGTACAGTGTCATAAGAGAGGGATTTTTGGCGGATATAATTAAGATCACTAATCATCCAGTTGTTAAAAGTTTGTGTATGGTATCCCTCAATTATCCAGGAAGAAATAATTCCGGGTTTGATCTGTTGCCGTTTCTTTTGGGTTATAGTGAGCTTTGTTGCTTCATTAAGAGGTAGAGGACGGGGACCGATCAACGCCATTTCCCCTTTCAAAATATTAAATAATTGCGGTAGTTCATCAAGACCCATGTGACTGAGTGACTTACCAAGTGGTGTGAAGCGTGGATCACCAAACATTTTAAAAACCGGTCCACTGGCTTCATTTTTATGTAACAAATTTTTTTTAAAACTATCCGCATCCCTCACCATTGTACGGAATTTATAGAGGACAAACGGCATCCCACTCTTCCCTACCCGCTTTTGTTGGTATAGAATGGGTAGTCCGGTAAATATTGCAATTAATATCGCAATGACAAGCATCATAGGTAGTGATATTAATAACAAACAAAAAATAAATATCTTATAAATAATTGTTTGAATCGTACGCATATTTAAGCATTATAGCGAGTGCAATTATTAGAGCAATAGATACATGATGTTCATTAAAGAAAAATCTCAATTATTCCTTGACCTTTTATGGGGAATGACGGAAAAGGAACTCAAAGCCCGTTATAAACATACAGTATTTGGGTTTTTGTGGGTGGTGGTCAATCCTGTGCTCCAAATGTTAGTCATCGGTTTTGTGTTCAAGCTTTTTATCAAGGATCCTCTCCCCAATTATTATTTATATTTATTTAGTGGACTTTTAACATGGAATTTTTTTTCACTTTCTCTGACAAAATCCACGCCTTCAATTGTTAACGAGCGATCGCTCATCAAAAAAGCCAAATTTCCTCACTCAGTTATCCCGTTGTCGATAATTTTTTCCAATCTGGTAAATCTGTTGATTGCTTTTTTCATGCTTATAATACTGACTGCTTATAATAAATTATTTTCATTAGCCGGTATCCCTTACTTTATACTCGCCATCATACTACTTGTCAGTTTTACAGTAGGATTCAGCTTATTTTCGGCAGCTTTAAACGTCAGATTTCGTGACGTCAATTTTTTTGTGCAAGCACTGTTGATGGTCTGGTTTTATGCAACTCCAATAGTTTATTCAATTTCAGTTGTGCCTTATGACTTAATGTGGTTATGGAGGATAAATCCCATGACTTCGATTATGCAGCTTTTTCAATATGTATTTGCATCTGCTCCCCCACCAGGGGTGGGTATGCTTGCGATAAACGGAAGTATAAATTTACTGTTTCTAGTATTGGGAATATTTATATTTAAGAAGGAAAGTAAAAACTTTGACGATTGGGTATGAAGAAATCGGGATCATCGGCCCCAACGGAAGTGGTAAAAATAGTTTCGCATACAGGCATTTATGAATGCTCAAAAAAACTGTTAACATGTCTTCGCCCATTCCTCTTATTGACATCAATCCATTGTTTGGTATAAATTTGTACTAAATATGTCATCATTGTCCTCAGTCAAAATTGCGCAAATATTGCGAAAAAAGAATATTAGTATTCTCAAAATTGTCGATTTTCAACGAATATTTCACCTTACAAATCGAAATACTTCTTATAAAATACTTCAACGTTTGGTTTCTTATAGAATTTTGGAGAGGATCACTCCTGGTATGTATATGGTGTCCGGATCATCTCTAAATGATTTTGTTTTTGCCAACTCGCTATATACACCATCATATATCAGTTTGGAGTCAGCTCTAGCTTATTATGGAATTCTCGAGCAATTTCCTTTTGTTGTGACCTCAATAACGCTTAATAAATCAAAAACCATCAAATATCATAAGACGTTTGAATACTCCCACATTGATAAAAAGAATTATTTTGGATTTATGAAAGATAAGGAATTTCTGATTGCAACTCCCGAAAAAGCATTAGTGGATACGATTTATTTGATGTCTAAAGGTTTAAGGAACATTGATTTAGGTGGTATCAACAAAACAAATTTAAATAGAAAAACCTTTCTTTTTTACAGTCGCCAAATAAGTTCACCGCAGTATAGAAGATTTATTAAAGAGCATCAACTCATATGATTGACCATACATCTCTTACACAACTTGCCCAAAATTTAGAAATAGATACGTTTACCGTAATGCGCGAGTATTTACAAATACAATTTTTGGAGCAAATTTATAAAGATCAGCGTTTTGTAAAAACGTATTTTAAAGGAGGCACTTGTTTACGACTTGTTTATAAGTCCAGTCGTTTTTCAGAAGATTTAGACTTCACTACTAGTTTACCAATCCATTCACTCGCAGAAATACTTGACGAGACGATTAAAAAACTTGCAAACGAATTTATTCAACTAAGTTGGAGAGAAGTTAAATCATTGCAAGGGTTTAGCGCAAAACTTTATTTCCCCGTTGATTTTGCTCGACAACCGTTGACCGTAAAACTAGATTTTTCACAGAGAGAATCTGTAATTGAACCAAGTACCAGCCCTATTGAAACTTCTTTGCCCGTGGGAGGGGTAAATCTAGTTGAGCATTTATCAGCCCGTGAGATAGGGGCAGAGAAAGTGAGGGCTCTATTACACCGAGATAAAGGAAGGGATGTATTTGATCTGTGGTATATATTACATAAGAACTTTTCTCTCGATGTTTCCCTCATCCTCCGGAAGCTCAAGTTCTATCATGAACCCTATGATAAGCATAGGTTAGTCGAGAAAATAGAGAACCTCAGCGAAAAAGATATTCTACAGGACTTACAGCGTTTTGTGCCCAAGTCAGAACGAAAGATTCTACCTCATCTCAAAAGGCTACTTTTAGCTCAAGTAGAAGAAAAGCTATAAATGAAGTGAAGCAATTTTTGTATTTGATGTATGAAATCTCACGATAACACAGCAATTCGTCTTACCAGCGTCTCCAAGCGATATACCATCCATCACGAGAAACCCACGCTGGTTGAGCATTTGGTTAATGGTCGAAACGAAGAGTTCTGGGCACTGAAAGACATCAATTTAACCATAAATAAGGGCGAGAAGGTAGGGATTATTGGGCCGAATGGCAGCGGAAAAACTACTTTATTAAAAATTATTGCAGGGATCACCTCACTGATCTCAGGTCGTGTTGAAGCTTTCGGCAAAATTGTGTCTCTGATTGACCTCGAAGCCGGTTTCTATCCGGATTTGACAAGTGAACAAAATGCGTTTCTTAATTGGATGCTTTTAGGTATGGAATAGCCAGCATCGTTTTTTCACATTGATCTGGAAATTCGCACAATACACTATTCTGCACTCATGCCGAACTTGGCTGGATTAGTCAACAGGGATTTGATATGCGATAAAAATATATCAAAGTCTCCGAGGTTTTTCTGAATTATTTGATAAAGTTCCTCTGCCGAAATTTCTGCATAAAAATGCACCAGCCGATTTCGATACTTGGCCATCTCAACAAGTTTTGTTTCCGCAAACTCTTTAGACATGATTTTATGTTCGCCGAGTTTTAGAGCTATTTCCTTGTACTGGGTAGCTTGACCTCCTGGTATACGGGAGAGGATGTGAGAACTGATATTAAACACGCCCTCGAGAGCCCGGTGCAGGTGAAATTGAGCTAGTTTCCAGCCAACTCCCACGCTAAACTCAGACAAAGTTTGTTTCCCCAATAGCTTTAGTTCAGCAATTTCAGCTTCTATACCCTCGATTCGTTTGGTAATAATATCTTTCTCAAGTGCAAGTGTATTCATGATGGAATCCGGGCAAATGTAGCGGCTTGAAAAATTTTTCTCAGTGGAGCAAAATCAGCGTACGTAAGCATAACAGACTCGCGAAATCTGGCGAATGAATAGACAGTTTGTTCATAGAGTGGAATGCCATATTTTGCAACATGATGTTGTAGTTCCAGAGGGGCATCGCGCAAAAAGACAATATCGATATCAACCAGTTGATTAATTTTTTCGGATAAAAGGTCGTACATTGCGTCATAGACATGTTTATGCGAATATTTTTTACCGGGTTGAATCAGGACTCCGATGTCATAGTCACTTAATTTCGAAGCTGTATTCTGCGCTTGTGAGCCAAACAATATAAGCGCCTCAATAGAGAACGCGGTAAGAAGTTGTATGTCCTCAGCTATAAAAGTGGAATTTGTGAACGGTTTCATGGTAGCGGTTTAGAAGCTGTTTGGAAACTATTGTAAACAGCTTCATAAGAGCCTGTAATTGAAAACAGGAATTGCATATTTATTCTAGTGTTTTCAAACAGGCTCTAACACTCTATTCTTACTTGGTATATTATACACAGACCTTATGAAAAAGAACAATATCGCAATTCGTCTCACAAACGTTTCAAAACGTTACTCTATTCATCATGAGAAACCAACATTGGTTGAACACTTGATTCAGGGAAAGCATGAAGAGTTTTGGGCCTTGAAAAATATCAACTTGACCATCAAAAAAGGTGAAAAAGTCGGTATCATTGGCCCAAACGGCTCCGGCAAGGAAACATTATTGAAGATAATAATTGGATCTTGACACGTTTCTCTAAACTACCTAATATATAGAGTATATGGGAACGTATAGTTTAGCCTTTTACACCAAAAAGATATATGATTCAAGCCAGATATTTTTTACTTTGAAAACTCTTCAGGATATCCTGGAACCGGATAAGCTCAGCACTTTTTTTAAACTCGTCAAAAGGCTCGTCACTGAGGGAATTCTCATCAAGCTGGAAAAAGGCAAATACATTTTACAAAATGCCTCAGTACACGATTTCAGGCTGGCCAACGTATTGTATACATCTTCTTATATTTCTTTTGAAAGTGCTCTCAATTTTTATGGAATTTTGTCTCAATTTCCCTATGAAATAAGTAGTGCGACAGTTGGTAAACCGCTAAAAAAAAATGTGTTAGGAAAGACTTTTTCTTATGTGCATCTAAAGAAAGAATTGTTTTGGGGTTATGAAAAAAAAGATAGTTTTTTGATCGCGTCACCGGAAAAAGCCCTTCTTGATCAAATATATTTGGCTGCAAAAGGCGTAAAAGCGATAAATCTGGATGAGTTCGACTATACTATCGTAGACAAGAAACGCCTCAGTCAATTTGTATCGTTATTCCCCAAATCACCGCAATTTGATAACCGAATCCATTCTTTAAAATCACTTTTATAACTTAACTTTATGATTACCATTGACCAGATCAATATTCTGAAAAAGAAATATCAGATAAATGAAACCACGATTTATAGAGAATATATCCAAATTCTTTTTTTAAGCATATTTTATTCGACAAACCTCAGTAGTGGTATTTATTTTAAAGGTGGTACTGCAATTCATTTGATATTTAAAGCACCCCGGTTTTCGGAAGATCTTGATTTTACGGTAGATATACCACCGGCGCAGTTTACAAGTGTTTTACATGACGCCATATTGAAACTACAACGTCAAGAGGAGATTTTCATCAAAGAAAAGAAAACCCCTGCCGGTAAGCGCTTTTTATTGACAGTGAAGCCATTTAATTTGTCGTATCCTATTTTTATCAACCTTGACTTTTCTTTTCGTGAAAAAGTATTGTCACCCCAAAAATCTATAGTAGAAACGGACTATCCTGTGTTGTTTACCTCATATGTGTTTCATTTATCTGCCGAAGAATTGTTTGCGGAAAAGATCCGGGCCCTCCTGACACGAAAAAAAGGTAGGGATCTGTACGATCTTTGGTATTTATCAACCAGGAATGTCGGGTAT